>DATIGH010000126.1:0-4983 GCA_035454845.1 Nitrospira sp. | reverse complement strand
GAACAAGAGATCTGCGGCATCTTCCATGCGGATAAACGCCACGGCGCCTGCCGCGATCATCGCGTTGTACAGAAAGGGAGTGTACTCTGCGGAGGTTCCCATGATGACGACTTGTGGAACTAACTGCTTGATCCGACGAGTCGCGTCGATGCCGTCGGACAGATGGGTATCCATCAGCACGAGATCGATCGGCATCGTCTTGGCCAGTTCAACCGCCTGATCTCCGTTCGAGGCTTCACCGACCACCTCGATAAGATCTGAATATCCGTCGAGAATCACACGGAGCATTTCTCGCATGGATGTGTGAGGATCAACGATCAACACACGCCATCGCAAGCCGGCCTGAGTGTCAGGCACACTCGCCAACGATGACGAATGTCGTTCAGAGGAATTCGTGGTGGCTGCGATTGGCGTACCGATAGGCATGATAGACCCTCCTCGTCGACTCAGGTCACTTCCTGTGATTTAAATATGCGTAGGTACCCCGTTCTGAAAGTTTCCAATACTAGGAAGGTCCCTAGTCGGCTGCGCTACTCGCAAATAGCAGAAAAAAGGGACAAGAGCAACCGTCAACAGGTGGAAATACGAATGCTGAAATATTCCACAATCACCTTCCGAGAATGTCCTCTTCCGCCTCATTCCTGGTGATTCGCCTGGGGAAAGCGCGCTTCAACAACTTGAAAATACACTAAAAATGCCACCCGCCATGCGTGGATCCGCCTTGGCACCCCCAATGCAGTTGGTGGTCGGCGCGGTCCTTCTTTGCTTCGGGCCGGCCTGCGAGATGGCATTTATCCTCGATGCGGATTTGCGTCAGAAAAACTCCCAAAGAAGGTCCCCATTTCGATCGAACCATTTCCCGTCACGTCCATCAAAGAAGTGCCACCAGGGAAGGTCGTGCCGGAGTGGATGCCGTGGCTGGTACGGCAAACTTATGCAACCAGAAAGGTTTCGTAAACATTGATGCCTTCCGAGAAGCCGGCCTAAGACGGGAAGAATCCTTTCGCCTGTCCCTGTCTCTCACAGGCCAAGAAGGAAGGAGATCGTCATGAAACGTGATGAATACTTGCGACTGATCGCCGGAGCGTTTGTACTGATCGCTGTCATTTTAGGCGCGACGGTGCATCCCTCATGGAATTACTTCGCCGCCTTCGTGGCCATAAACCTCATCCAGTCCGCCTTTACAGGCTGGTGTCCGATGATGGCGTTGCTCCGCAAATGTGGCGTGCAAGAGTAGACGACAGGAACCCGCGCGCTCTGCAGCCACGTGAAGGGTGATCAGTGATGAGTGATGAGATTCAAACTCGGAGCAAGGATCATGACAATTCCGCTCGTGCTTGACGATTCATTCACCGGTGAGGAAGCATTACGCGACATGATCGTGAGACGGAAGCTGTGTTTCGATCATGACCCTCTTCTGGTGAATGAGGGGTCGGGCCGCATGGTCCAAATTGGCTTTGAGCTCAACCTCTATGCCGCGTTTGAAGATCCCCGGCACCTCCCGATCGGTGAAGATCCTGAATTGCGTGAGATGATGACCGAACTGCACCGTCTTTGCCGCGTGTTGTATCAATCGCTTGCCCTCTTTCAACACTGCCGCCGTCCCGAGCCTCCCATGTATCGCGTCCTCTTTTCTCCGGAGCGCCAGTATCGTGCCGAGGTCTGCTTGCAGATTCCCATTTTTGACCGAGAACATTACGGAAAACCGGCCGACCGGCCGCTTGAAGAGCTGCTTTCGGCCGTGGAGTGCGTGCTGCGACGATTGGGGGCACGCCGCGGAAAATGGGATGAGAATGAAGCACCGGATTCTCGGGCTGCAGAACGCTGCGAGGGCCAGATCGAGGCAGCTATCGCGGCTGATCAAAAGATGCGAGCTGAAACGGGCGCAAAACCCTGATTCCCGTTTGCCTCTTCGGCACAGTGAAACGTGCTTGCTCGGATACGAGAACATCGTGTCTGTGAGGAACCGACCGTTGGAACGCCTACTTATCGCCGCGGTGCTCTTTGCAGGGTGCGGGCAGAAGGACGAAACGCATGTGTCTCCCGCGTCGGCTTCGCCCCAGAGTGAGATCCAGGCTGCAGTCGTCGAGGTGAAGGCCTCGGAGGTCCCCATCCGCGTAGAAGTCACCGGCCAGGTGGCGACCCTGTACCAGGCCACGTTGTCGAGCCGCATCCAAGGAACCATCGAAAAAGTGCTGGTACGTGAAGGCACGCAGGTCAAGAAAGGTCAGACACTGATAGAGTTGGACAACCGGGACATCCGGGCCGAGCTGGCCAAGACCGTGGCGGAGGTCGAGAATGCCAAGGCTCATCTCGCGCGGGTCAAGACCCTGTACGAACAAGACGCAGTCTCGAAGCAGGAAATGGAAAATGCTTCCCGCACCTTTAAAGTCTGGGAGGCAAACCGGAGGGCCGTGCTCGCTCAGCTCAGTTACACGGTGATAAAAGCTCCTTTCGACGGTGTCATTACGGAAAGGAAAGTCGAGGCTGGTGAGCTCGCCTCGTCGGGTCAAACTCTGCTCAAGATGGAAGATCCGAACCGCTTGCGACTCGAGGCCATGGTGGCGGAGAGCGATCTGAAAGCTATTGCCCTCGGCCATCAAATCTTGGTCATCATTGACGCGCTTCCTGGCGAATCGCTCATCGGCACCGTAAGCAGAATTCTCCCTGCTGGCGACCCTCAAACTCACACCTTTACGGTGAAAGTCGACTTGCCGCCGACCCCTGGCTTGAGGAGCGGCATGTTCGGAAGATTGCGATTGGATAAAGGCGTCGGCCGTACAATCGTCTTGCCCTTGTCGGCAATAATCGAACGAGGCGAACTCACGAGCGTCTTTGTCGTTGACCCGGATCGTGTCGCCCGTCTGCGTTGGGTCAGACTCGGCCGACGGTTCGATCAGCAAACTGAAATTCTGTCCGGTATCAACGAAGGCGAACGTGTGTTGATCGATGCCTCCCGCGGCTCTGACGGCGCTATCGTGCAGATTAATGAGACGGTCGGAAAGCCAAAGTTATAGTGACACCTCCAGTGATGCGCCGCCACGTACCATGACCTCATCACCCTCATACCAACCTGGGCTTTCAGGTCGGATCGCCGCTCTCTTCCTTACAAGCAAGCTCACGTCGCTGCTGATCATAGGAGTGTTATTGCTTGGCGTGTTCGCACTCCTTGTCACGCCGCGCGAGGAAGAACCGCAAATTATCGTGCCCATGGCGGACGTGTGGCTGCCATTTCCAGGAGCCTCTGCAAAAGTCGTCGAGGAGCAATTGACAAGACCGTTCGAGCGCAAGCTCTCCGAGATCAAGGGCGTAGAGTATGTATATTCCATTTCGCGGCCGGGCGGCGCCCTCATCATCGTCCGCTTTTATGTTGGCCAACCGATGGAGGAGAGTCTGGTCGATTTGTATGACAAGTTAATGTCCAACCAGGATCTGCTACCCCCCGGCGCCTCTCCGTTCTTGGTCAAGCCGAAGGACGTCAATGATGTGCCGATCGTCACACTAACGGTTTCGAGCGAACGGTACGGCGAATTCGAGCTGCGCCGGGTTGCCGAGCAGGTCCTGGAAGAAGTGAAGAAGGTGGCCGGCACATCGACGGGCTTTATTGTCGGTGGTCGAAGCAGAGAGCTAGGGGTTCAAATTGATCCCACCCGGCTGAAGGCTTACGGCTTCGCCCCACTGCAGGTGGCCGCTGTTATTAGAGGAGAGAATCGGGCATTACCCACTGGGCGGTTCGAAAGTCGCAATCAGAGTTTCCTGGTCGAGACCGGTCGATTTATTCAGTCCAAGGAAGATTTGGAGTCGTTGGTGGTCGGAGTTAGCGATCAAAGACCGGTCTACCTTCGCCAGGTGGCGGAGGTCACGGACGGTCCGGCAGAAGCGACCAGCTATGTCTGGTTCGCCCAGGGGCCTGGTGTCAAGCCGGCGGGCAGTCGGGTCACCGTGCCATCGCCGGCCGTCACGGTCGCCGTGGCGAAGCAGGCCGGAACCAACGCCGTCACTGTGGCGAATGAGGTGATCAGGAAAGTGGACGACCTCAAAGGTGTCATGATCCCTACCGACGTGCGAGTCACGGTGACGCGTAATTACGGAGAGACGGCACGCGAAAAGGCCGACGAGCTATTGTGGCATCTGTTTGTCGCAGTGATTGCAGTGGTAGCTTTCCTTGGCTTCGCGCTAGGTCCGCGTCCTGCCTTCGTGGTCACTCTCGCGATCCCGCTGACCCTTGCGTTGACGCTGTTCACCTCGATGCTGATTGGTTACACGATCAACCGCGTCACGCTGTTTGCGCTGATCTTCTCAATCGGCATTCTCGTGGACGACGCCATTGTGGTGGTCGAAAATACCTATCGGCATTTGACCATGCGTCGGTGGTCTCACGACGAAGCATCTATTCAAGCCGTCGATGAAGTCGGCAACCCGACGATTTTGGCGACCTTCACCGTCATTGCGGCGCTACTACCGATGGCCTTCGTTTCCGGTCTCATGGGTCCCTATATGCGGCCCATTCCCGTCAACGCTTCCATCGCGATGTTCTTTTCTTTGCTGGTAGCGTTCGTGGTGATTCCCTGGTTCTGCCGTAGTTGCTATAGGGCCGGCACCACCATGAGAGGCGTCGATCACGAGACAAGCGAGCAAGGCATGATGGCGAGGCTGTATCGGCGTCTCTTGACTCCTCTACTGGCGCATCCTGTACTTGCCTCGGCCTTCTTGAGTGTCATCGCGTTGCTTTTCGTAGGCTCTGCATTCTTGTTTTACACGCGTCACGTCGTTGTGAAGATGTTGCCCTTCGATAACAAGAGCGAGATCCAACTGGTCATCGACATGCCCGAGGGTACCACCCTCGAAGAAACTGCTCGCGTCACCCAGGCCTTGGGCCGTTATGTGAGCACGGTGCCGGAAGTGCGGGATTATCAGGCGTATGTGGGCACGGCATCGCCGTTTAACTTCAATGGCCTGGTCCGGCATTACTACCTCCGAGAG
>DATIGH010000125.1:0-2902 GCA_035454845.1 Nitrospira sp. | reverse complement strand
CCTGCCTCTTGCACTTGCTTCCAAGGAGACAGTATCGTAGGTCGTTCATGCGCTCTCACATTGATAACAAGGAGGTCTGTCATGGCTCTACGATTAGGAGATGAAGCCCCAAATTTTACGGCTGAGACCACGGAAGGGACGATCAACTTTCATGAATGGCTGGGCAACAGCTGGGGGATCCTGTTCTCGCATCCCAAGGACTACACCCCTGTCTGTACGACTGAGCTGGGAACGGTGGCGAAGATCACCTCCGATTTCAACAAGCGGGGGGTCAAAGTCATCGCCATCAGCGTCGATCCGCTAGACTCGCACAAAGGGTGGATCAACGACATCAATGAGACCCAGCGTACGACGATGAACTATCCCATCATCGCCGATCCGGACAAGAAGGTGGCGACGATGTACGACATGATTCATCCGAACGCGCTGGACAACATGACGGTCCGTTCAGTCTTCGTGATCGGACCGGATAAGAAAATCAAGCTCACCTTGACGTATCCTGCCTCATGTGGCCGGAACTTCGATGAATTGCTCCGCGTCATCGATTCACTGCAACTGACGTCAAAATTTAAAGTCGCGACACCCGCGAATTGGAAAGATGGCGAGGACTGCATCATTACGCCGGCCGTGAGCAACGACGAAGCCAAGACCTTGTTTCCCAAGGGCTTCAAGACGGTCAAGCCCTATCTTCGGTACACGCCGCAGCCCAACAAGTAACCGCATCATCGCAGAGCTAAGGGCGGGACGGCGGCCATCGCTCCTCCCGCCCTTCGTGTTTGTCATGGCGGAGAAATCTTGCATGCGCGCCGTAGGACTCTACCAGCACCTTCCCATCGAAAAACCGGACAGCCTGCTCGATTTGGATATTCCCAAGCCGGAAGCGGACGGGCGCGATCTGTTGGTTCGCGTCGAAGCCGTGTCTGTGAATCCGGTCGACACCAAAATCCGTGCTCCCGGCAAGCCTGCGCGGACGACGCCTCTCGTGCTGGGATGGGATGCGGCGGGTGTGGTTGATGCCGTGGGGCCGGCGGTCTCGCGGTTCAAACCGGGTGATCAGGTCTTTTATGCCGGCGACATCACGCGACCAGGAAGCTACAGCGAATATCACCTCGTGGATGAGCGGATTGTGGGACGCCGGCCACGGTCCCTGACGGTCGAGGAAGCAGCGGCGTTTCCGCTGGTTTCTATTACCGCCTATGAAGCCCTATTCGAACGTTTCGGGATCGATATTGGCGGGAGATGCGCCGGGCAAACCCTGCTGGTGATTGGCGGGGCCGGCGGCGTCGGCTCGATGGCGGTCCAACTGGGGAAGCTTGCCGGCCTGACCGTGCTTGCCACAGCGTCTCGGCCGGAATCAGCCGCATGGGCGGGGCAGCTTGGCGCGGACCACATCGTGGATCATCGGCGACCGCTGCGTCCGCAGCTCGAAGCCGCTGGGTTTCGTGCAGTCGACTATATCCTCGGCTGTGCCGAGACGGATGCCTATTGGGATGTCATGGCGGATCTGATCATTCCGCAGGGGAAAATCTGCACCATTGTCGAAAACAAAGGGCCGCTCGACCAACAGGTCCTGAAGCTCAAAAGCGTAACTCATGTGTGGGAGTTGATGTTTACGCGCTCCAAATACCAGACGCCCGACATGATTGAGCAGCAGAAATTGCTCGATCGCATTGCCGACTGGATCGATGGTGGCCAGATCAAGAGCATTCTGCGGGAGACGCTGCAGCCTATTAATGCAGCAAACCTCAAAAAGGCGCATGCCAAGTTGGAAACGGGTACGATGATTGGGAAGCTCGCATTGAAGGGTTGGTGAAGCTGTGTCCTTTTACACCAACAAGAGTCCTGCGGCTCGGATTTTTCTCCAGGCTGGCTGCTTCACGAATGCGGCGAATTCGGCTGGTTTTCCAGGAAACGCGCGCCTGGCGTCCTGCCACGATGGATAGACCCCTTTGCGCTGCCTGCGAACACCAGCCTGGACCAGCAGGTCACTGAGCCAGGTCGCTTGTCTGGATGCGAGGGTGACGGCCATGTGTTCCTTTGGGCTGGCAAGATGGAGCCTCGCCCGCCTGCCTCGCGATTCGATGACCGGTGAGCCGCCGATCCAGACACAGCGTCGTTCAGCCTTGAGGTCATTCTGAATGAAACGTTCATCCAGAATACGGTCGATCCAACTGCGTGAAACGCGTGGGCTCGGAATTGACTGATCAAACCACTGCCTGACATCCATGGCCAAGCCCCTGCCTTCGAGAAAGTTCAACATCGATCGGCGTAGGCCCTCGCCGACCCATTCTGGAGTTTCTCCATGACGATCGAGGTGGATCAGATCGTTGTCGGCAAAGCCCTGGAACTCAGGACCGAGAATTCGCAGGCCATTGGCCTTTGGATCGATCCCGATCGGACTGTGCGTCGTCGCCGTAAAACGATGCCAGAATGCCGATTGAACCAGATCAGCGGAAAACAACTGGCGGACGCGCTCCAACGAATCCATCGTCTCTTGAAGAGTTTCGGACGGAAAAGCATACATGAGATAGGCATGTACAAGAACGCCAGCCTCACGAAACGCTCGAGCGACCCGCGCCGTCTGATCAACGGTGATGCCTTTACGCATCTTCGCGAGCAGCCGGTCGGAAGCCGCTTCGAGCCCGGCGGTCACGGCAATACAGCCTGATGCGGCGAGAAGACGGCAGAGGTCCGGAGTGAACGCCTCTTCAAAGCGGATGTTGCCCCACCATGAAATCTGCACTCCACGCTCGAGTAACGAGATGGCCAATGCTTTTAACGCCGCCGGTGGTGCGGCTTCGTCGACGAAGTGGAACGTACGGTGACCGGTTTCTGCGATCAGGCAATTGATCTGCTCAATCAGATGTTCGGTCGGCGTGATTTCGTAGCGCCTGATGTACTC
>DATIGH010000124.1:0-5367 GCA_035454845.1 Nitrospira sp. | reverse complement strand
GGCTTGCCAAGCCGGTTTCTGAAACCACTGGTAATTCATCAGCTCCTTTGCCCGTCCGATGTCTTTCTCGTTCAATTTGATGCCCACGTTCCGGGGCAGTTCATAGCGCTCGGGATCAGCGCTCGACAAACCGATGAATTTGGCTTTGGGAATCGCCATCCGCTGGCTCTCGAATGCCAGGTTGATCGATCCCTGCTTCACGACCGAATAGATATAGTATCCCCAGGGATCGTTATCGACGAGGACGTAGACCGGCAGTTTACATTCTTCATGTAGCCGTCTTGCCAGCCGCCTGACTCCCCGCGGTGGTTGACCGTTTCCCGTGAGGAGGACGCAATTGTACCGTCGCCAAAACTTATCTTCAGACAAGCGATTCCATTGCGTGCCTTTCTCGACTAAGAGCAGAAAATCGGCGGTGCAACGCCGGATCTCCAAATACTCCGGTTCCACGATCGAAGGCACCGAATACCCTCCCTTGCCCAGCCTCGTGCAATCGACCCGGTCCCCATCGTCGCCGAACACGACTGGCCCGACGATGCTGCCGCTGTTTTCCGCACGGACGTGCAGCTCTTCACGCAATGCCGAAAGCGAGACTTCCAGGTCTTCGATGACAGGGTCCGACTCATCCTGAGTATCGAAGGTATTTTCGTGCGAATCCTTGATCGTATGCTTCGTGCGATAATAAATCTCCCGAAGCGATGTCGTCAGATCCGCCCGTTGCAATTCGGACAGTGCATCCGCCACCAACACTGTCTGCATGAATTTCTTGGCCATTCCCACGTTGAAGAACGACCGGGCCTGCTTCTTGTGGCCCATCTCAATCATGCCTTTGCGCTCGTTGAACGCGACGTTCGACAAGGCGCGAATCGGAATGGCAAATGTGGGATCCTTTGACCGTTCCGCGGCCGAAATCACGACGTCGGCAATGCCGACAAGTTTCTTCTCGACTACACCTGGTTTTTTCTGTTTCGTCGGCATCGTCTGCTAGTTCCTGCGGGTCCGCGGCTTCGCATGTGCCGGGTTCCGCTTCCGTGTTGATTTGCCATCGACGGTTTTATCGAACAACGCCATTTGGTCGATCTTGCGACGAGTGCCCGGCGGCAAGGCACCCTGACGTCTCTCAGTCGTCTTATGCACGGGTTTCTTCGACTTGTGCGAGGACGGCGTCGAAGCACCAAGCAGATCCTCCTCCGTCGAACTGTCCCTGTGGACCGCCTCTTGCCCCACCTCCACTTGGGATGCCGCTGCCACTTCGCCTTCCACGCCCTCTTCGGTGACAATGATGGAATGGGGCAGGCCTTCCGGGCCTCCGCCCCTTTTGCCCAGCGCCTCATCGGTTTTGATCCCGCCGGTCCGGGCGTTCGCGATTTTTTGCAGCTGCATTTTGATCTTCTCTTTGGCGAGCTTACCGCCTTTGAGCCGATTGCACGCTTCCACCACCTCTTCAATGTAGAGTTCAAAGATGTTGCGCCGCCGATATTCGCTGGCCGCCCGTTCCCGTCGCCGGAGAAACAGCCCCAGCCGCCTGCCGCATTCCCGCAGCGCCAGGGTGATTTCCTTCTGAATCTCATCGTAATCGGCAATGGCTTCTTTCGATTCGCTGGTGAACGGCACCCACACGGAAGCCATATGCACAAAAATCACCATCGGGCCAGCGGGTAAGGCTCCCCGGGACTGCGGCACTCCGTAATTCCTCCACGTTGTGTTGAGCGCTGCCTTGAATGTCGCGCAGGCTGATTGTTGATACAGCAGCGGCACGCGGTTGGCATAGCGGATGACTCGTGCGAGCTCTGCGTCGTCGTCCTCTTCTTCTCCTTCTGCTCTGGGTCCAGCCGGTTGCTGTGGCTTGGCCTGGTCGCCCGGCCGGTTGCCGTACGCCAACCCTGCTTCGATGACGAACGGGTTGCCGCGGTAAACGGCCGGCGGCCGGCTCACCGCCGTATAAAACTCGCCTTTGATCTGTTTGTAGAGCCCAGACAAAATCGCCTTTTCGCCGATCGGCGACAGGCAGTTCGTCGGAGGCGCCATGATCTTGGTGTTCTGGAGCGTCCGATAGAGCGTTTCGGCCGCCGTCCCTTTGAGCTCGCGCGGCTTGAGGCTCGCAGAGACCTTGGCTTCCTTGCAGATGTCATTGGCCAATTGTGGTGAGACCCGGCAGAAATCACCGGCCAGAAAGCTGGCCACCGTCTGGCTTTTGGTGTCCTGCAACATCCTAAGCAGCATACCGAATTCGATTCCGTAGGGATGCGGCTTGATCTCCCGCGGGAACGGTGGCAGCTCGTGGTAAGTTCGCGCGTATTCCTTGGTCTCGCCTTCCGGCGTGTGGTACACAAGCCGCACGTGCGGGTTTGCAATGGTTGTTTGTTCCAGCCACTCATCGACCGATGCCCGGCCTTTCTGGTACCTTCCTTCAACCTCCAGCGTAACCTGCGTCCCTTGTGCTTGATCCCATTCGATCTGCTTGTTCTCGTGAACCAGCGGTTCATTTTTCTTGGTATCGATCTGGACTTCGAAAAAATGCGCCGCGGCTCTCGGACCCGTTCGTGAGATGATCTTGACGGGTTTGCCGGTGGTCAGCTGGCCGTACATGCCGGCTGCGGAAATGCCGATGCCCTGTTGGCCGCGACTCATCCGCATGCGGTGAAATTTTGAGCCGTAGAGCAGCTTGGCAAAAATGCGGGGAATGTGTTGTCGGATGATCCCCGGCCCGTTGTCGGTCACGGTAATACGGAATTTTCCCGCTTGGCTGGGAGCCACCGGCTCACCGTTCGACACGACCTCCAATTTGACACTCACATCCGGCAAGATCCCGGCCTCTTCACACGCGTCCAAGGCATTATCGACGGCTTCCTTGACGCAAGTGAGCAGCGCCTTTCTGGGATTATCGAAGCCGAGAAGATGCCGGTTCTTCGTAAAGAATTCCGAGACCGAAATTTCCCGCTGCCGCGCACCCATTTCCACCGCAGTGATCTGCTGCGGCGGCGATTTTTTCAGGGCGGCTGGTTCAGGAGCTGTTGGACGGGACGTAGCTACAGGGACGGACGCTTGCTTTTTTGCCATTCAACCTCGTGGGGATGTGTGCACGTGGGTCTTGGTACCATAAAAGAAGTCTGGAGGCAACGGTATACAGCGCGTTGACGAGAACGAGGAAAAGATTGTCTCTGTGCGGCGCGTGCAAGGTACATTAGTTTGCTTGACGGTTTTACGCGAGAAGCCTATCGTGTTTCTCGTGGGAGGAGTTAACGCCCAGAGGGAATGTGGTTCAACAGGGGACCGAGCGCTGAGGATGGTGTGCAAGCCCAGCTCGGACTGGGAAGCCTAAAGTTCTCCCAAGGTCTCCACCGTACCTATCACTCTCGGTAGGTGCGTCCTCCTCCCACCCTTTTTATTTACCCCGCTCTGCCGTTTCTGCTGATCGGCTGTCTTCTCATCCGCACCATTGCGGAGACCCTAAAAAATTTCACCGCAGAGTCGCACATACACGATCTCCGGCACGCTAATTGTCGATCCCCATTTTCTGTGGATAAGTCTGTGAACAAATATTCTCTTGCCGTGTACGATGCAGGATTTGAGGCATCTAATGAGCAAACTGCCTATTTTTTAGGCATAGGCATTGGTCCGATATGACCACAAGTAATAGGGGCAGGGGGAAAGTAAAGGCCAATTGCTACACATTCGCGTACTCATTTGCGGATCACCGCCGTGGATGCGGCGTTTGGATGTTACATCCGCATCAATATCCACAGCCGCAAGGCGTGACGGCACCTTCTCGGTGAATTTACCAAGCCTGCTCAGCGGAAACACGCTCGAGCCAACAGGGCCCGGAATATGGTCGGTTTCAAAAGGACCTAGGAAAAGCCCAAGAAGGCTACGAGCAGATTACAACCCGAACTATGCCAAGCTAAGAAAACACCGATTGCCAGAGCGACAGGAGCCAATTCTTGAGGCTGGTCAACCAATCTTCCTCCGGCAAAGGAGCTTCAGGAGGTTTCGTACGACTCACCGGTGGCGCCGGCACGGCCGCAGGCGCGGATACGGGTTGTTGCGGCGCGACTGCAGGGAGTGCGGGTAGATCTTCCGGAAGAGGGATGGTCGAAGGATCGAACGGTTTATGCACGGCCGGTTCAGCTCCGGCTGGCGGCATTGCGGCCGCAACGCCGTCACGTACTTTACGCTGATGGACATCAATCATCTCTTGCAGCGCCGCTGAATGTTCCTTGGCGACGGTCATTTCGTATTGTAGTGAGCGCTGTTGCTTCGTGGCCTGAGCCACTTTCTGCGTGAGTATGGCGACTAGCCGTTCGTGCTGTCGACGTTCGTGCTCGGCGTCGTCTCTGGCTTGCTGCAGGGCGGCGGCGGCGCCTTCAGCTTCCCGCATGACATCCGCATTCTGCAGCTCCAGGTCGGTGACTTGTCGTGTGAGAGCCTGCTGTTCATCCAACTCACGGGCGAGTTCCGATTTCGTGGCGAGCCCTTCCTTGATGGCCGCGTCATACGTGCTTTGCATCACGCATCCGCTGGTGAACAGCGCGAACCCACAGAGCGACGTCACAGCGGTGCGGATTGTGACTCCTGCAATGGCCATTATGTCCCTCATCGCACGAACGCCTAAGTGCAGCTTCAGTCTCTACGGAAGAATACCTGTTCGCTTGAGAGAAATCACCAACATGTTGCGTTCCTGCATGTCCCCTCGAAAGATGGCAGGCGGGCCCCTTACGGTTCACCCCTGAGCCGAAACCGCAAGCAGGACGAGCGACTGTGCGTTGGCGGCCCCCTACCATTGGCCAATAGTTTCGCCGCCCGAGTTGCTGTACTTTCCGAAATGCCTCTGGAGAATGGAGCGTCTGATGGGATTGACTTGCGCGCTGCTTTATATGGTGCTATTAGGCGTCGGCGCGACGATCGCGCCGGGTGTTGGCGTCGCCGGCTCGCTCCTGGCAACTGTTCCACAGGCAGTCACAGAGTATTCACACGTACCGGCCTATGGACTCTTGACCTGGTTGCTGACGGGCAGCTTGTACGGACGCGGCTGGCCCGAGCGAACGGCCTTGTGGGTCGCTGCAGCGGCCGCGATGGTTTTTGGCGTCTGGATGGAGATCCTTCAAGGACTGGTTCCCGGACGAGTCGTCGAACTCGGTGACGTGGCGTTCAATGCAATCGGGATTGGTCTCGCTACCCTGTTGATCGAGGCGGCTCCCGGGCGACGATTCTGCATGTCGCTGATCGCCGCTCATACGCGAGGACGAAACAAGCCTTAGACGGGACGATCATGGCATCTCTTACGGATAGCCGACGCGATATTCGAACTTCGATCTCCTGCCCGGTCTATTATTCGGACGGAGAGTTCCATGCCAGCGGCATGACCGA
>DATIGH010000123.1:0-3210 GCA_035454845.1 Nitrospira sp. | reverse complement strand
TGGCACGCGAAGCCGAAACGCGGTTCGATGCACCGGTGAACGAAATTTTCGGATTTGCAGAAGCGGGGAGTGTGGCGTCGCGGAGGACGGTGGCCACAGAGGACTGGCACATGTTGGACGGCGTCACATTGACGGGCGAGGATCCGACCTGGTCAGTTCAAGCCGATTATCTTCCGCGGCCCGTCCGGTTTCCTGATCGCATCGCCGTCACTGGACACGATAGATTTCGGGTGCTCGGCCGGAGGGAAGACCAGGTGAACATTGCGGGCCATCGTGCCTCACTGGGCGATCTGACGCAAAAGTTGCTGGAGATCGACGGCGTACAAGACGGCGTCTTTTTTCTCCCAGACGCCGGCCAAGCGCCGTTGACGAGACTCAGCGCGGTGGTCGTCGCTCCGGGCAAGACACGCGAGGAGATCCATCGCGCTTTGCGCTGGTCGATCGATCCCGTATTTCTTCCGCGACCGCTGGTATTGGTGCCGAGACTGCCTCGCAACGAAACCGGCAAATTGCCCCGTGAGGCATTGCGCCGCCTTGTGGAGCAGCATTCGGAGCAGGAACCATCCCATGAGCTTTGAGCGCACGCTGACGATCGCGCACGATCATCCGGCACTGGCCGGACATTTTCCCGGTCATCCCGTCGTGCCCGGCGTGTTGGTCCTCGATGAGGTCATCGAGACCTTGAGGCTTCGCTATGGACAGACGCTGGTCGTTACGGAACTGCCTGCCGTCAAGCTGTTGTCTCCGCTGAAGCCGGAAGAATCGCTGAACATCATGATCGAGCCCGAGGATGCCCAGACGGCTGCCTTTACCTGTCGCGCCGGCGGCCGGGTCATCGCATCAGGCTCCCTTCGTTTCCAATTGGCCGTCTGATCCCTTGATGACCGTTGCCTGGAAGGCCCAACAGGAGCTCGGTAACCGCTGTATGATCCGGCTCATGGCTTGGGTCGCTCTCTTTTGGGGGAGGTCGGCGGCTCGTGCCCTGCTTTTCCCGATCTGTTTCTACTATCTGTGCCGTTCACCGACGACGAATCGGACGCTGCGCGCGTATTATGTGCGGGCGCGGGGTCGATGGCCGAGCCGGCGCGATCTGTTTCATCATTATCATTGGTTTGCGTCCACCATTCTGGACCGCGTCTATTTTCTTCGTGGTCGCTTCGATCGATTCGACATCACCATCAGCGGAGCGGACCTTCTCAGCAGCGCGTTGGCCGGCGGGCGTGGATGCCTGCTGCTGGGCTCGCATCTCGGCAGTTTCGAGGTGGTTCGAGCACTGGGATTAGCGCGCGAGCAGATCGACATCAAGGTGCTGATGGACGAGCAGAATGCGCCGTTAATGCAAGGGATCTTTCGTGAACTCAACCCTGCTGTCGCCGACAACGTGCTTCAAGTGGGGAGCATCGATACGATGCTGCGTGTCCAGGAGTGCCTGGACGGGGGCGGTATTGTCGGCATCATGGGTGATCGGCTGACCTCGCATCTTCAAGCCGTGTACTGCGATTTCCTGGGCGCAAAAGCACCGTTCCCCACGGGCGCGATACGATTGGCACACGCCGTTCGTGCACCTGTCGTCATGTTCTTCGGCCTGTATCAGGGAGGCCATCACTACCACGTGCACCTTGAACTGCTCAGCGAACAGATTCACTTGTCATCGGAGCAGCGCGAAGACGACATTCGCCGCTGGACTCAGCGCTACGCGGATCGACTCGCGCATTACAGTCGTCAAGCGACGGACAACTGGTTCAACTTCTATGACTTTTGGCAACTCTCCGTCTAGCCGCCTACTGCTCGTCGTCATCATGCTCTTGGGGGGTGTGGGCCGAACGGCGGCCGGTTCCGACTGGACGGTAGAGTCGCTCATGGGGCTGTTGAAAACGCATCGGGAGCTCTCGGTCGAGTTTGAAGAAACCACCTACTCTTCCCTGTTGACTGAACCTCTAAGAGCCCGCGGCGTTCTGAGATTTATTCCTCCCGCGCGATTGGAAAAGATCATCACCGTACCTTTTGACGAGCGATATGTCGTTGAGGACGATCGTGTCAGCTTCGCGAGCCAGCGCAGAAAGGTGAATCGCACGGTCTCCCTGGAAGAGTATCCGGCTCTTCGCAGCTTCGTTGAAGCCTTCCGGTCGAGCCTGGCCGGGGACCTCGAGCAATTACGCAAGGTGTACGAGGTCACGATGGAGGGGAATCCCGCCAAATGGACGCTGTTACTGCGTCCCCGCGAGCCATCGGGGAAGTCCGTGGTGGACTACATCCTGTTGACCGGTTCGGAGGGCCGAGTCGCCACGATAGCCATCCGTTCGGCCGACGGCGACCGATCCGTGATGAAACTCCTGCACGGAGCTGCTCGATGACCCGTCAGTACGCGGGAGGCCTGCTGTGGGTATTGCTCATGGTCGGAGGCACGTGGCTGGCGGTGACGCAAGTGGCTGTCAAAAGTGAATTGGCCGATCTGTTGCCGGAAGGAACGAACGCCCGTCAACGACTCTTGTTGACCCAGGTGAGAAGCGGTCTGGCCGGCCGGCTCGCGCTACTGGCGCTTGAAGGGGGAAGTCCCGAAGAGCTTGCGCAGGCAAGCAAGGAATTCAGTGAGCGGCTTCGAGCCACTGGGCATTTTACGCTGGTCGAGAACGGCATGCAGGGACTGCGGCCATACGATCGGACGATTTTGTTCCAGTCCCGGTACGTGTTGAGCCCCAAAGTTGGGCCCGATTCTTTCTCCGCCGACTCGCTTCGAGAGGCGCTGCAGCAGCGGCTTGACGATTTGCGTTCCCCCTTGGCGCCTCTCATGAAGGACACGATACCCGCTGATCCCACCGGCGAGTTTTTCACGGTCATGAGGGCGTGGCTCGGTGAGGACAAACCTGCCACACATCGCGGGGTCTGGTTTTCCAGGGATCGTTCCAGGGCCTTGCTGCTCGTCGAAACGAAGGCCGCGGGATTCGACGCCGATGTGCAGGCAGCGATTCAGCAGCAGGTACGTCACATCTTTGCAGCGCTCGCCGGTCAGCCGGCGGGCCTGCAACTCCAGATGAGCGGTCCCGGGGTGTTTGCGGTGGAAGCGAAAGAGACTATCGAGGGCGAAGCCTGGCGGCTATCCACGTCTGCTGCGGCGCTAGTGCTGCTCTTTCTCTACGCCAGTTATCGATCCCTCACCGTCGTGGTGCTAAGTTTGATCCCGCTCACGGCGGGAGTGATGGCAGGCATGCT
>DATIGH010000122.1:0-7683 GCA_035454845.1 Nitrospira sp. | reverse complement strand
ATTGTGACGAAGGACGTACTCTGGCATCGTGCGGACGTCAAAATCGGCATGGTAATGCTGAAGCCACAGATAATCGCCGAGAATAAGCATCTTCACCAACGGCGGGTCTGCATAGAGCTTCAGTTTGACGGTTTTACCCATGGCTCTGAGCCGCTTGAGCAGGGCAATACTTTGCCTCACTTCTTCCCGAAATGCGTTGACGGTATATTTTGGGTGCCCAATCGCTTCAATGCGAGCAGTCACGCATGGGCTATAAGGATTGACCAGAAGGATCTGTGCACCGAGGCACGTGTCGAGAACAGATGACAGGTCGCCGACTTGGTCGACGAAGCTGCTGTAACCGCTTGAACCGATCACCATGATCGTGCGGCCTTTAGTGTTCTCTTCCTTGAGCCGTGCTATGTGCCGATGAGCCCGTGGCTCCTGTCGGGGGAAAAAGGAGACTAGCCCGGCGCCGGCTGCGGCTTTCGCGAGAACGCGGTCACGCCAGCTGCGCCGGATATAGCTAAAACAGCCAATCAAGACGACAGCCAGGACCATCTCAATCACGATGATCGAAATCCTGTCTTGTTCAACCCGCGACCAGAAAGTGAGGAACTGCTTAGCGCCTAAGGGAAGAAGGAGCGCAATGCCGGCACTTAAGGCGATAATAACGAGGTGATAGAAACTGCCCGCCGCCTGATGAAGAAAAGTTTGTGTAGTCTGCGTGATTGACCGCAATGCATAGAACAAGAGACACCTCTTTCATAGTCAGTAGTTACAGACAAAGCTTCACCGCTCTGTCAGGTATTTGTGAATGTGGTCGGAGGTCCTTGCCGGAGGAGGTCGCCACAGATAGAACGATCTCGACACAAAAAAATATCGCGTGGACATCCTCGGGCCGAACTGCGGCCCCCGAACCTGAAGGAGGTCTTACGCGATCGAGGCAACCTAGCACGAGCAACGAACCGATACAAGTATTGCCCTGACGGTCATGGAGCTAACACCGAGAAGCCTCGCCTTGGAATCACCATTCGCTATCGCTGATTGAGTATGTTAGTCTGTGACTGTAAGAACCACGGTCACTATCCTATCCTTCGCGCGTTTTTTAACCTCCCTCAGTGCGCGATCGGTTCTCTAGTTTCCGCCGTTCACTCCTCCTCGATTTTTCACTCTCGATCACGCGCGTTGCGCGCACTGGTATGGCGGTTGCCAGCCATTCGCGACTAAGCAGTTGCCGCGAGCAGGAAAGTAAATGAATCCGTTTCAAGCCATGAATTGATGCAGATCTTCATCCAACAATGCCGACAATGGTGGGGGAACTAGCTATGCTTCCGCTTATGCTTTTGGGAGTTTTCACGATGATTGGTGGTGGGTCGGCGTATGCGGGGTGGGAAGCAATAGCAGTCAGTGACACTGGCATGACCGTGTATCTCGATCGTGCAACCATCCAGCGAGAGACGTATGTTGTGACTATGTCGGTGCTGCATGATTACCAGACTCCAGAACAGCTCTCGTCTGGCTCGTTTTTATCTTTTACGGCACAACAACAGTATGATTGTGGAGAGCAGCGCTCTAGGACTCTTAGGGCCGTCGTATTCACAGAGCACATGGGCAACGGAACAGTGTTATACAGCGGTACCGGTGACGATTCATGGCAACCGGTTACGCCGATGAGCATTAACCACGCGCTTTGGCAAGCGGCCTGTCCGGATGGAAAATCCACAGAGGTGGCAGGGCTCTCCAATCGCAAGGCTCTTCAGTAGGCGCCTCCATTATGTCCTACTTCTCCTCCTATTGCGCTGAGGTTCAGGACTATCTCAAAGCCTGTGAGCACCTTTTGGCAGCTGCGCATGTCCACAAGCGACAGTTCTCGGAAGAAGAGCTACAAATGGTTGAGTCCTACGCTATGGAGGTCGCCAAGATGAATAGGGCTTTTGCAGATACCAAGAACCATTAGTCCCTTGACCGTTAGCAGAAACGACGGTGAATGGCGCCATCGTGGAAAACAAAATTTGAAGACCTGTCACCTTCGCCCAGAAGGAGCATTGACGATGACTACTGCAGGTTTTGATTGGATCCTTGCAGGGACTATTTTCGGACTCATCATAGTGGCGATAGGTGCTTACGCGGCACTCCTCTGGTATGTGCTGGGCTAGCTCAAAAGATTAAGCAGTATTTCCTGTCCGGCCGACCCTTTTTAGGACTTTCGCGTTTTGTATGATAGAAGTGGTGGGGAAGCGCGCAGAGCAGGAGGAGACAGAGGCAGATCAGAGCAGGAACGTGTGAGCACGTTTAGCGTTTTTCGTTCTGAATCCGGCAAGACGCGATCCTGGTTGACGTGCGCGGCCGCGAAGTAGCGGTTGAGGATTGAGCCGATTAGCTTCGATGCAGGAGTCAATGGTCTCACCGCATAACAAGCATCGCCATCCCTCCTCGATCACTCCTGGAGTAGTCGGGTCACTTGTCACACTTTTGACCATCAATCCTTGGCAGCGTTTACACTGCATACATTTCTCCGGCTGGCAACAAACCCATGCCTTCATCGGGCCATGTCTTGCCTCTGTCCGGCGATGACGGCTGCCCATCCACGCAGGCGGTAAGCTCGGAAACTAACCACCCGAATGAACTGCTGTGCCGGTCCTTATGACTCCGCCAATGATGCAATGCTCACGGAAAGAAGACCTTGGGAATGTCATTCTGCCCTCGGATACGGCCCGTGCCATATGAGGTACGGCGGCTTTTTCATTCTGTCGATGGCGCGGGGATACAGCTGCGTGGCGTGACCGTAGGCGTATTCCTGAGCCTCGAGACAAGTTGACGCTTGCAGGTGACTTGAGAGGATGCGGAATGCCGCACTCTCGTCGCCGGCGATGACGGCGGTATACAGTGCACAGGAAAAATCTCCACCTTTGGAGCACTGTGTGCTGACGACCAGGTACGATCCATCGGGAAATGTCATCAACGGATCTAGGTTGATGCGGCTCATGCTCGCTCCTGTGGGGCTCCAAACGTGAGCAAAGACAGATTGAAAACGTTCACCTCGGCTTCGCCCGACGAATGAAGACCACTTTCGAGGGGTCTTTTGGGATGCGGCGTGCCTGACCGGTCGATTCTCCCTCGGAGAGGAGAGTGTCAAGCTGCATCTCGCTACACGTGAAGTCTTGATCCGCTGGCGAGTGCGATCCTCGTGCAGTCGGCCGTTTGCGCTTAGGTGTACTTTTTGGGTTTGTCGCCATGCTGTCATCCTTCCGTGCGTCGGGTGACAGAATGAGCCGCCCGCCGCACCATTCTTTAGCGCCACGTGCGGTGAATTTCGCTCACGTGCTCAATTCCGTCTGCCATGCTGATTTGCCACGCCACCCCCTCGGGAATAGATACAATTTTGAGACTCGCGCAGTGGCCATTCGCCTTTTCCTTCAATTCCTCCACAACGCGTATTAGCTTCTCGTCATTACGTGAGATCGACATCCCGCACTGATTGAACTTCGGCTCCCACACCGCCGCCGAAGCGGGCCAGTATGCCGCCTGATCGATTTCCTGGAGCGCATCTTGTTGCCCCAATTCTCGTAATCGTAGGAACGCTTCGTGACTGAGACAGAATTTGTCGAAGCTGGTGTTAATCACGATTTTCTGCATATCGAGTGCCCTTTCTCTTAGCGATGAGAATCCGATGGAAGCAGCCTTGCCGCCTGACTCTTCACGGTTTGGACTCGATATCCTTGTAACCGGCATAATTACCCGACCAATGGGCATACCGGCGATTTGCCCAGATATAGACATCCTGCTTCACGGGCTCGCCATACCGGTCGTTAACAACTTTCTGAAAGCTGGTAAGTATGCCTTCGATCTTTGCCAGGTCCTCTTCCGTAATCTTTTCCCATTTGGCCCGAAGCGGCGCTTTGAGTTCTGCCCAGAATTGTCCAAATTGCTCTTGGTTCATTTCATATCTCCTCCGCTAAAAAGACCATTGCTCACTTCGTTGCCAAGTCGTTAATGCGTTGCCTGTCTGAACCGGGAGCGATCGGCTTCAGCACGTCGGCAGCTTTGCTTCGCAAGCATATCTGCCCTGCTGTCGCATCCTTGGGAATGCGAGCGAGACAGGCTTGGAGCGCGTTCTCCAAGGAACCTGAAGCAGCTCGCAATGGGGCCTTCGTCCGGCCAGTGACGGGTGCTGCCGGAATTCTCCTATTCCGTGATGCACTGCCTCTGAACGGCGGAAACTAGAGAATCGATCGCGCACCGAGGGAGGGCGAAGAAAACATGCGCGAGGGATAGGATAGTGACCGTGGCTCGTGGTCACCCTAGCACATTGAGAGAGGAATAGCGAATGCTAGTTTGTCTGCTTCCTTTGCAACTCACTTCTCTTCATTCCGGAGTTCACTCCGCTGGTGCCCGCAGTGAGCCTACCCATGACACAGGCGCCTTCATAGAGACGATCTCACACTGTCATTGATTCAGCGGAGGCTGAGGTCCCCATTGGAGTCCTATCAAATCTGGATCTTCTCCCTCCGGGGCGGAAGATCGGGAAGCTTTTTCAGCCTTTCGAAGCGCGCGCTTCGCCTCCTTTTCCTGGCGCACTTTCTGGAGAGCCTTTTCACGTTCACGTTTCGCCAATGTGGAACTCCCTCGCGCCATGGTACCTCCTAGTAATATTCCGTTGCAGTATACGGTTTAACTTGGCTTCCGCACGGGTGATGCTGGGGACGCCTTCTTCCTCCCGGATGGTTCAGGAATAGGCTCCCGAGCCAGGCGCGTCACAGCAAGGGTCGACACAGCGCTTCGAATGGTTTCGATAGAAGGTTTCGTGTGCTCAGGATGGCCAAGTCCCAAAAGTTCCCATCGGATTTTGGGCCTAGAGGTCGGCCTGTACTTCTTTTTCGCAGAGTTCTTACGCTTGAAACCAGGCGACCCCATCGAGAAGTCTCCTTTACCTGCAGAAGAAAGGCAGATGGTCAGGACGCCGGATGGGAATACAGAAGGAATGTAAAAACGGTTGTTTACAATACCACGTGCTCTACATCTCGACAAGGGAGAGGGAGTACAGGCGCCCCGACTTGTGTGGCTTCCGGTGTTGGCGGCTTAGGTCAGGCTTCCGCTCACACTATATCGATGAACGTGAAGGTAGCCGAGATTACCGGCGGCAAAAATACTAAGGAAGTCTTGGTGCCCCCGACACGAATTGAACGTGCGACCCGCGGTTTAGGAAACCGCTGCTCTATCCAACTGAGCTACGGGGGCGTGCGAAGAATGTAGCGCAGATCTGAGATGGCTGTCCAGCCAATGAGGCCGCGGGTTGTCCATCATAAGCTTTTGGGGTAAGGTGATTCTATGCGATCTGCAAAGGTTGCGGGGCTCGGGCTCACGGCTGTGTCGACGTTCATGCTACTAGGCGTGCATGCGGTGTCGGCTCTCGATAACCCGGAACAGGTGATCGAGGAAACCTGTGCTCGAGAGTGGTCTCATAATCCCAGAATGCGAGCCGCCTGCATTGAGCAGCAAAAGAGCGTGCTCGAGAAGGCCCGCTCCACTCCAATCGATCCGCGTCTCCAGCAGGAAGATCTGTCACTCATCCAGGAGCGGTGCGAGAAGAATTGGCCTGACGATGTCCGCATGCGGATCCAGTGCCAACAGCAAGAGATACGAGCGTTTCAAAAACTGCAAGGTCCTCCGCCCAAAGGCATCAGCTTGAAAGACTACTCGGTGGCGATTGCGCAATGCTCAAAAGAATGGCCGGACGATTTTCGGCAACGCGCACGCTGCATGGATCAGCAGATTGGGGAGAAGCGCAGGGACCAAGACCGTGACTACTCCCCGTAGTTCTCATGGAGAGGTCTGCTGGGTCTGGCCGGTCGACAGCAGGGCGGAGCGCGTAGGAATTTGCTTCAGGAGGTCGGCGCGGATCTGATAGACGCCGGGAATCCGCTGGCCCATCGCAAATGCCAGGCCGTTGGCTTGGTCGCCGATCGACAGCTTGCCCGCCACTTTGCCGTCCTTGCCTGTTGCCACAAATTCTGCGGCCGGATTCACGAGCCCGTAAGGTGCCAAAGGACCGGCTTGTTTGATCACCCGTTCCTCGGCAGGAACGCTGACGACCCGGCTCACGAACAGAATGACGCTCTGTTGATCAATTTTGTCCGTCGGGCGGTCTTCCAACACCCATTCTCCGTTCTGATTGATGAGGGTGTACGTTTCGGCATGCGTCTTTACGGCCAGCATTGCGATGTCGCTCTCATCCGCACCGAAGAGACGTTTATCTTGCAGGTGATAAAGTTCCTTGGTGAAGTCTTTCACGAAGGTTGGATTGATGCGATAGAGCGGCGCATCAGGTGCCGTTTCCGCGATGGCTTCACCGCTCGACGGATCGGGCTGATGCAGTTTGACAATCTGATCACCGTCGTGCGCATGCACCGTGATTTTCACTTTTGGCTGTTTCAGAGTTTTCGCGAGGGCGTCTCGGGCGGGACCTGGGTCAACGATACTCATGGCTTTCAGGTCTTCCAGCCTGAACAGGAGCATGCGCACCTCGTTGAGGTCGGCTTCCGCTTCCACCGGGTATCGAATTTTCCATCTTGGCTTCGGCTTGTCGCTGACGCGATAGAGGACGATCTCAGTTGTTGGGTACGTCAACCGGATTCGATCGACTTCACCAGATGGGATGTGCAGAATATCCTTCTTGCGGAATGTCATGAGCGATTTATTGACGAAATCTTTGGGAGCCAGGTCGGTCAACAACAAGGCATGATCCGAGGTGCGAAGCACATAGAGTGTCGAGGACAGGGGCCCCGTATCCCCGATAAGTAAGGTGTCTTCTGCCGAGCCGCCTTTGATGGTCACGGCGGCCACCGGTTTGTCGAGTCCGAATGGAGCGAGCGCAGTGGGATTCTCCTCGACGACCCGATGGACGGATCCCAACACGATGGCTCGGATAAGGCTCTGAAGCTCGCGAGTGTCCGCCTCCGCGCGTATCGGCTTGATCAGCGCCCAACCCTTGTCGGGAGTCCGTTCCAAGACCAGTTCCTCGCGATCGGTCTTGAACGTGAGAGAGGTAATCGCCTGTTCCTCAACGGTAAGCACTTTCTTTTTGACGGACTCTTCCCGCTCCTGTGACTCCTTGGCAGGAAATTCGATGAGATAGAGATAGAGCCCGAGCGCCGCGAGTACGAGCGCCATTACCGCTGTCGGCCAGTAGCGATTCATCTAAAGGCGACGGCGTTTGCGCCACACATTGATGCCGGTGACGAGCACCACGGCGGGCAGGAAGATCACCTGCACATAGAGAAGCGTGCGTTCTTGGATTGGATTGGGAACGAACGGTTTCAACGCCTGGTCCCGTGGACCAATGGCAATCATGTCCCGATCCTGTGCTAACCAGGCGGCGGTGTGGAGGAAGAAGTCGCTATTGCCAGGGAAGTTCACGAAGGCATTGCTGGCGAAGGTGGAGTTTCCGATGACGACCATCGCGGGTCGTGGCCGGCCCTCAGCCGGAGGCACTTTAGGTGCGACCGCGGCGGCCATCGGCAACGGTCCCTTGATATCCTCCTTCTCGTTCAACTGGATGATGCGGCCCGACGCCTTAATGACCGCCCGGCTATTGGCCGACGTTCGGGCGAGTTGAACGAAGTCCCAATCTTTGCCGAGCTGTTCATCGAATGTGACGTGGCGAGCCAGAGGAAACAACACAGCGGCAGTCAGGTCCTGTGT
>DATIGH010000121.1:0-3491 GCA_035454845.1 Nitrospira sp. | reverse complement strand
TCCTGCGTTGTATAGCTGGCTACCCAATAAACGATTGGACTGCTGCACGACCCATCGTGAAGCTTTGGACCGAGTCGTCGATCCTTTGTACGATGTCGTCATTTCCAGTGCGAGCTTCGCGGAATCTGAAAACTTTTTCTTGTTGAAAAGTCTCAGATATCTGTCAGTGCCGCTGATCATCTCTACCATGAGATCGACGGTCACATCCTCGCGACGGGCACTTAAGGAAGGTGCATTCGGCATCATACGCTCACCGGTCGACGCCAAGCTGGCGCCGCAAACCGTGGTGTTAGCCACCTGGTTTTGCGATATTTTGCGTCAGATCACCGCATATCGTGACAGCATGCGATATTATTGTGCGCGCCTCGAGGAGTTTCCGCCGGACACCGAATTGGAAGTACTTATCGCGCGATGTAATGTGATCTTCGAAACCACCCGTGATTCGTGCCAAAGAACAATCAGGAACCTGGAGAACAGTATGCAACATCTTATCCGCAGCGCTATCGCCCTGGAGAGCGAAGCGCGAGTGCATGCCTATGCTCAGCTCTGCGAACTCGATGCCGCGAACGTCATGCGATAGTCTTGGGCCACTCAACCCAATAATCGACTGCGATCGGTTGGCTTCTGTGACTACATGAGCTCCTCTTCCTTGAACTGGTGATGCCGGTAGTCGGCCAAACTTTCCGCAAGATGTGCCTTCAACTCCAGCCGTTTCGGCTTGCCAGTCGATGTGTAAGGAACATCCTGTCCGAAGAGAATGACTTTGGGGCACTTCGGAAACGGCAGCAAGCGGCGACAGTGCCTCAGGAGTTCTCTTTGGGTAGGGCGAAAGGCGCCGTCCCGCAGTACGACATAACCGGCGATTTCCTCGCCGTAGTAGCGGTGAACAAAGGGAACGGCCATGGCGAACCGGACCATAGGATGGCTTTTCAACGCGTCGTCGATTTCAAGAGGAGAAATATTGACTCCCCCTCGAATGATCAACTCCTTGAGGCGCCCAGAAATGAAGAAAAAGGGTCTTCCCTGCCCGTCCTGCACATAGAAGCCTTCGTCGCCCGAGCGGAACCAACCCCATTGAAACGCGCCGGCATTGGCATCGGCACGTTTGTAGTAACCGGCGCAGATCGTTCCCCCCCGGATGCAAATTTCTCCCCGTGACATTTCCGGAAGTTGCTGCCCTTCTGAGTCCACAATCGCCATCTGGTTATGTCGAAGCGGGACACCGATGGAGGGAAACTCAAAGTCTCTGATCCAATGACGATGGTCATCGGGCACCAAGTCGTTCGGGAGAAAACAGGAGTAACAGGTCGTTTCTGATAAGCCATAGCCGTGTCGAATGGGAAAGCCGAATCTGTCCTCAAATCGTGCAGCCGTGTCTTTCAGCAGGGGGCCTGCGCCGCAGATGAATCCAGCCAAGTCCTGCAATTGGTATTTCGCCTTGTCGTCTGCATCTAAAAGAAATTCCAGTAAGGTCGGAACGACGCTCACACACGTGACTCGTTCATCCTGCAGCCTTCGCCAAAACGTGTCACTCTTGAACCTTCGATTGAGCACCACGCTTCCCTTGAAGTAAAACGGTGTGATCAGTGTCACCACCGTTCCATTCACGTGGTGAATAGGAAGCACGCACATCAGACGGTCATTGGTGCCGAACCCGTGCCAGTCGGCGATTGCATCTGCATCGATCAGAAGATTTGCGACCGTCAGCACCACGCCCTTCGGCGGACCGGTGGTGCCCGACGTATAGACAATGAGAGCCTCGTCATCCAGCGAGCCTACGTGAGGTGATGCGTGTGATGTGAACGAACGGGATTGCGTTTTCGCTCTGATGCCACCGTCCAGGGTGGAGAGAAAACCATCCTTACCCACGGCAATCACTCGTTGCAGTGACGGGAGATCGCGCTGAAGATCCTTCAGTTCTTCCAGGTAGCTGTGCCAGCAACAGACGGCGACGGCCTCCGAATGCTCCAGAATGAAACGTTTCTTATCCGGAGGTTCTTCGACGTTAATGGGGACGATCGTAAGACCTGACAGCCAGGCGGCAAAGTACAGGATGACGGAGACGTCGTGGTTGAAGAGAACCGTCGCGAGGCGATCTCCTCGCCGGAGACCAACGTGATCGTGCAGAAACGCGGCGGCCTTTTGGACCACCGTACCGAATTGCGTATAGGTATAGGTATGGTGCGTCGCAGCATCGTCGTCGTAATAGGTCAAGAACGATCGATGGATCAAGGTACGATCGTACACGCGTGACTCGAAGAATTCGGCAAAAGAAGCCCACCGCAAGGCGGGACAGGTTCCTTCGATCTTCCGCGCTCGTGCGATATGGTCAGGTACGGCGATCAATCGGAACATACTCCTTCTTGGAGGGTCCTGTGTACAATGCGCGCGGCCTCATTAACCGGTTATGACTCTGCTGCTCAATGACATGTGCGCACCACCCGGTGATGCGTGAACAGACAAAGACGGGCGTGTAAAGTGTACGAGGCATCGTCATCAGGAGATAGGCGACTGCCGTGTAAAAATCCAGGTTGGGGTACAGACCTTTTTCCTCTCGCATCACCTGCTCCACCACTGCCGCAATCTCGTACCAACGATGGTCGCCGCAAATCCGGCTCAGGTCTGCCGCATGCCGCTGGATGATCGCGGAGCGGGCATCCCCATGTTTAAGGACACGGTGGCCGAAGCCCATAATCCGCCGCTTGCTGGCAAGGCTTTCACGGACCCATCGCTCGGCCTTGGCCGGGCTGCCAATCTCGACAAACATCTGGGCCACAGCCTCGTTGGCTCCACCATGCAGGGGCCCCTTCAACGTACCGATCGCCGAAGTTATTGCCGAGTGTAGATCCGTCATCGTCGAAGCCGTCACGCGGGCCGAAAACGTTGAGGCATTGAATTCGTGTTCCGCGTACAGGGTGAGCGACACATCGAGCACGCGTGCCATGGCTTTCGCCCGGGCGTCTTCCTTTCGGCCTGTCAATAAATGGAGAAGGTTTTCCGCGAAGCTGAGATCTGGATGTCGGCGAAGCAGTGGTACTCCGCTCGCGAGCCGATCGGCAGCCGAGATCAGTAAGGGAATCTGCGCAACTAGGCGAATCGATTTGCGAGTATTAGCATCCGGCGAGTTGTCGCCAGCCTCCGGGTCGGTCATTCCGAGGATGGATAGGCCTGTTCTCAGCATATCCATCGGATGTGACCCTCGAGGAGCCACTTCGAAAAACGCTTCGACCGGCCGCGGCAAAGTTGATTGTTCGGTCACTTGCCTTGAGAAGTCTTTCATCTCCTGATGGGTCGGAAGATGGCCAAACAGGAGAAGATAGGCAACCTCCTCAAAGCTGCTGTGCTCCGCCAGATCGGCGATCGCGTAGCCGCGATAGAGAAGACCGGACTCTCCCTCGTCGACGAGGCATAGCGCCGACTCTCCGGCGACGACGCCTTCAAGGCCAGGACTATACGAATGGTGTCTTGCTTCACGTGCTGGAGACTCGCTC
>DATIGH010000120.1:0-5375 GCA_035454845.1 Nitrospira sp. | reverse complement strand
ATTACGGAATACTTACCGGAAGGACACGAAGGTCGCGAAATCTATGGTGTGATCACCGATCCGACGCCCGAGAAGGGACGGGCCTTGAAGCATAAGGCGGCACCCGCGTCATCACAAACCGAGGAGTAATTTTTTCTCCTTTTTTACTCCCATCCTGTGACGTCATACCCTTTTTCTATCAGGCACTTCACCACCGTATCGGCATAAGGCGGATCAGGCTCAAGCGGTTTATAGGCGCCGCCGACCACCCCGATAATGAGGCCCAGTCCTCCACCTGCCGCAGCGCCGATGGCTGCGCCGGTCGCGCCTCCAATCAGCCCCGTGGAAGCGCCAACTGCTGCACCGGCTACCACTCCCAAACAGGCACCCGCGGCCATATTACTCGTGCGGCTGCTCGTTCCCGGCTGAAGACCGGCGGCTTCGGCCTTCTCTTGGCACGCTACTACGTCCAGCTTTGACGCTTCCCGTCCCTGCAACAACACTTTCGCATTCGGACGTAGTATGGGCTCCGGGCTCGCGCAAGCCGCTGTCATGAACACGAGCACAGAGATGATGATCTTCATACACGCTGTTCTCAATCTTCCCTCCCCTTGTTTCGATGGTAGGCGCCGAGTCAGTACTCGTTAATCTCTTCTCGTCCTTAAGGATGCCCTCGGCTCGAGCGAGCATGACCGTGAGGAGCGAGGTATCCGTCGAGGCTTGGCCGGGAAGGAAAGCTGGAATCGCTCCGGTGGGTGTGGAGAACGAGGGCGAGGGCGTCCGCCTCATTGCCAACCGGTCACCTCATACCCCTTCTCTTGCAAGCATCGATTCACGTAATTCGTGTAGGCCTGGTTCGGCTGCGAGGAGCCGGCACTGAACAATCCCATCAGCAATCCCCACACGGCTCCACTCGCGGCGCCGATCGCCGCACCCATACCTGGCGAGCCGGAAATTGCGCCTCCGACCGCTCCGCTTGCCGCACCGACGCCTGCGCCGACTGCGGTGTTCTTCGCCACACCACCGGCTTTGCCGCTGCCTGCTTCGGCGCCCGCCGATTCGGCCGCCTTCTTGCAGGCTTCAATGTCCTGGTCTGCAACTTCTTTCCCGACGCTTTTCAAATGAGGATTTTCGTACAGTATGGGACGAGGGGCCGAACAGGAGCTGAGCATCAAGGCCATGCACAAGACCCAGGCCGCGGGCGCTCTCATGTGATTCATCCTCTCTTGGGCAGGAGATGTATCAAGACCTGGTCCGCCGTCATTCCCTCCAGCCGCACCCGTTTATGGCGTCCTCCCTCGCCGGACTCGATGTGGACGGCCGTGGTCGGCAGCGAGAGCTCGCTCGCGAGGAAACGGATCAACTCCCGGTTTGCGGCTCCTCCAACCGGCGGTGCGGCGATCCGGATTTTGAGCGCCTCGCCATGGATCCCGGCACAAGCCGTGTGAGCAGCCTTGGGCTGGACGTGGACAGTGAGGACGGCTCCCTCCTTACTATCACGGACAATCGGAGCAGGCATGGGTTGGCTCGCGAATACAGCTGGCGGGATCTTTCAGCATCCTGTCTGTCAGAAAATCGCCTTCGCGAGCTCCAGAATGCTGCGCTGCATGTCGGGATCGTCGGTAATCGGTCTGGCAATCGCTACGTCGCAGGCCAACTCCGTGACCACGCCCTCGCGGATCAGAGTGCCGGCGTAGATGAGGAGCCTGGTGCTCACACCCTCCTCTAGCCCGTGGTTCTTCAGATGGCGCACTTTGCCGCCGAGTTTGACCAGGCGGAGGGCGAGATCCTGCGCAATGCCGGCCTCACGCTGCACGATTGCCGTTTCAACGTCGGCAGGGGGGTAATCGAACTCAATGGCCATGAACCGCTGCTTAGTGCTCGGCTTGAGATCCTTGAGCACACTTTGATACCCGGGATTGTACGAGATCACGAGGAGGAAGTCGTCCGCCGCCTCGAGAACCTGTCCTTTCTTTTCGATGGGCAGCAGCCGACGGTCGTCGCTGAGGGGATGAATGATCACCGTGGTATCTTTTCGCGCCTCGACGACCTCGTCGAGATACACGATGGCGCCATGCTTCACTCCCAAAGTGAGCGGACCATCGACCCACACCGTGTCCTGCCCCTTGAGGAGATAGCGTCCGACCAGATCCGATGCGGTGAGGTCTTCATGGCACGCCACGGTGATCAACGGCCGTCCGAGTCGGAACGCCATGTGTTGAATAAAGCGCGTTTTCCCGCAACCGGTCGGTCCCTTGAGCATGACGGGCATACGGCTTTTGGCGGCGGTGGTGAACAGCGCGACTTCGCCGCGCACGTCCGCGTAGTAGGGTTCCTCCTTGATTCGGTATTGACCGATGTCGAACTCTCGTCCTGGTTGCGTCATTGGGATCGGCTTTTTGTGGATGCGCTAAATGCCTTGGCACGATAAACGGAACGCAGGATGAAGATCAAGGGATGCTTCCCTCGCTCACCTTACCGGAGTCCAATACGTCGCGCACCTTCTTGGCTAACAGGTTGGGCGTGAACGGCTTGGGGAGGAAGGAGGCATCGCGCGAAATGACGCCCTGCTCGAAGATCGGATGGTCCGGATATCCCGACATATACAGTACCTTAATGCCGGGCCGGACGATTTGAATCTTCTCGGCAACCTCCGGTCCGCTCATTTGCGGCATCACGACATCCGTCAGGAGCAGATGAATCGGCCCTTGATGCTTGGCACCGGTCATGAGCGCTTCAATCCCATGACGGGCTTCGAGGACCGTGTAGCCGTGAAGGCGCAGAGTTTCATGAACGAGGCCCCGTACCGCCGGCTCATCTTCGACCAGCAGTATGGTCTCGCGTCCATGTAGAGGCTCCGCGTCTGGCGTCCCCGTTGCCGCCGCGCCTTGCTCGACCAAGGGGAAATAAATCTTGAACGTGGCACCCTGATTCTTTTGGCTTTCCACCACGATACTGCCGCCGGTCTGCTTCACGATCCCGTACACCGTGGACAGCCCCAGCCCGGTCCCTTTGCCCTTCTCCTTCGTGGTGAAGAAGGGCTCAAAGAGATGCGACAGTGTCTCTTCGTCCATGCCATGGCCGGTGTCACGAATAGCGAGGAGGACGTACGCACCTGGCTTGACGCCGGCCGGAGTCTGGCGCGTCGGCTTCCCGATCGTCACGTTGTGCGTTTCGATCGTGAGACGACCGCCTTTCGGCATCGCGTCCCGTGCATTAACGGCAAGATTCATAATGACCTGCTCGATTTGTCCGGCATCCGCTCTGATCGAGCCCGTATGCGGATTCAATTCCGTGCACAATTCGACGATGTCCTCCCCCAACAGCCGACGCAACATACCGTCCATGTTGGCGATGAGCGCGTTGAGATCGATGACTTTTGGCGCGATGAACTGCCGCCGGCTAAAAGCCAACAGCTGACGCGTCAGTCCCGAGGCCCGATCCGCCGCTTTCTTGACTTCGATCATGTCCTTGCGGTTGGGGTCGTCCGGCGCCAGACGAGCGAGCAGCAATTCGCTGTAGCCGCGGATGACGGTCAGAAGATTGTTGAAATCGTGTGCGACCCCGCCGGCCAGCCGTCCGACCGCCTCCATCTTTTGCGACTGTCGCAGTTGCGCCTCAGTCTGCTGGAGTGCTTCCTGAGCTCGGGTGCGGTCGCCGAATTGCTCCAGCTTGAGACCGACATCGTCGATCATTTTGAGCAACTCGTCATCAGGGACACGGACCTGCCGGCTGTAGAATTCGATGACCCCTTCAATGTCGCCGCCGACGCGCACTGGAAATCCGAAGGCGCCGTGGAATCCCACCTGATGGGCCAGGCCCTGACGGGGGAAATTGGTCTCGCGAACCACATCCGTGATCCATGCCGTTTTCCCGCTTGCCCAAATACGGCCCGGGAGGCCTTCTTCCGGCTTGAACGTCCGCTCCCACGTTTTTTCGAGAAATGCTTCGGCCTCGACGCCGCGGGCACGCCATTGATCCAGGCAACGAAGCAGCGAGGCCGTCCGATCCACACGCCAAAAAATGCCGCAATCCCATTCCAGGTTCTGCCCAACAGCTTGCATAATTTTCGAAACGGCCTCCTCGAGGCTGCGCGATTCGGCGAGCACCCGCGTCACCACATACTGCGCGGTGAGCCGCTCTTCCGCCCGCTTGCGTTCGGTCACGTCTGAAAACGAGACGACGACAGCCGAGGGCCCTTCATCACCTTCCGGCAGCGGCCGTGAATTGATGTCGATCCACCGCAGCCGCCCGTCAGGGCGATACACACCCATAACGACGCTGGCGCAGGGCTCGCCGGTCCGCAACGTAATGGCGGACGGAAAGTCCTGCGGCAGAAACGGAGTGCCGTCTTCATGAATCATCCGCCAGCTTCCATCATGCAACGACCGTCCGGTCAACTCCTCACTGGGCAGGCCCAGAATGCGCTCGGCGCTCGCGTTCCCCGTGCGCACGACGCCTTCCGCATCGATGACGACCACCCCTTCATCGAGGGCATTGACCACTGAGCGGTAGCGGACTTCGCTTTCCCTGATTTTGGTCTCTGCTTCCCGCCGGTCCGTGATGTCGCGGATGAACGCACTGAAAAAGATCGTGCCTCCGACGCGCACCGGAGAGATGGCCAGTTCGACGGGAAATTCCTCTCCGGACCGACGGAGGGCCGGCACCTCTATACGCCGGTTGAGAATATGGGCGTCTCCGCTGGCAAGATACTGGCGCATGCCCCGCTCATGAGTTTCACGATCTCGCGCGGGAATGATCAAGTCCGACAGGCGCTGTCCCAGCGCCTCCTCACGCGACCATCCGAAAATGGCCGACGCTTGCCCGTTCCAATCGGTCACGATGCCGGAGGCGTCGATCGTGACCAGCGCATCCAGCGCCGTTTCGACGATGGCTCGGGTCCGCTCCTGGCTTTGAAGCAGCGCCGCTTCGGCCGCGCGCGCCCATGAGCTTTCCTGCTGTGCTTGCTGATATTCCGCGCGCAGGTGCGAGGTGGACCAGAAGAGCAGGAACACCATGGGAATCCAGACCACCGCACCCGTCAACCCCACTTTCCACAGGATCGAGATAATCGGCTCGAGGATCCGGTCCCGATCCATGCGGACCAGCACATGCCAGCCGAGGCCGGAAAAGTCTCCGAAGCCCTTCGTGCGCGCGAAGCCTGTCACGACCGCCCGGCCTCGATACTCTTCTTCGACGAATCCCGCCTCCCCATACGGCGGCGTCCTCGAGGTCAGCAGTTCCGATTGTTGAAAGTTGAGCGGTCCTTTGCGCAGGAGATCCGAATCCACGAAGACCATGCCTCCGGTGGTCACCATTTGGAAGGTGACGGCTCCGGCGAACTCCGGCTGGGCTTCCAGAGAGCGTACCGTCCTCGTTGTGACGTCTTCGAGCAC
>DATIGH010000119.1:0-13214 GCA_035454845.1 Nitrospira sp. | reverse complement strand
GGCACGATTCGAGACGATGGACCGTTACCCGGCGTCATTACGGATTCGGTCGCGGCGCAGGCGGCGATGCGTGCAGCCATCCCGGGCGTCGGGTTGGCCTTGCTCGTCGCCTCGACCCTCCATGCCGTAGCCACTGGCAACCTGCTGCCCGCAACGATTCCAACCGTGTGTGTCGACGTCAATCCCGCTGTCCCGACAAAGCTTGCCGACCGTGGCAGCTTTCAAGCCGTCGGGCTCGTCATGGACGCCGCCTCGTTTCTGCGGGACCTTGCTCGTGAGTTGGGAGCTCATCTGTGATGGCAGGCTGTTCAACAAACGATTTTTTCAACAGCCTGCAGGGATGGAAGGGATGAGCCGGTTATTGGTCTGCCCGCCTGACTACTTCCGCATCGATTATGAGATCAATCCCTGGATGCGCCGGTCCAACGTGGTGGATCCCGAGATCGCGGTCCGGCAGTGGCACCGCTTGATGGAAGTGCTCGAGCGCGACGTGGGCGCTGCGCTCGAGCGGATGACGCCGGTTCCGGGACTTCCGGATCTGGTCTTCACGGCAAACGCCGGCATCGTGGTCGGCTGCAAGGCGGTTCCCAGCCGTTTTCGTTACCCAGAGCGGCAGCGTGAGGAGGCGTATTTCGAAGGCTGGTTTCGAGATCACGGCTACGAAATCGTGATGCTTGACGCCGATATGTATTTCGAAGGCGCCGGAGATCTTCTGGGGTTGGCGGATGGGTGGTTCGGCGGCTACCGGCAACGCTCCGACATCCGAGCATTTCCGATCCTCAGTGAAGTATTTGAGAAAGAAATCCTCCCGGTGGAGCTGGTCGACGGACGCTTCTATCATCTGGATACCTGCTTTTGTCCGCTGAGTGGAGGAGAACTGTTGTATTTCCCTTCGGCGTTTGACCGCTACGGCCAATTGGCCATCGCGGAACGAATACCGCCTACTCGTCGATTCGCCGTCCCCGAATCGGAAGCGCTCAAATTCGCTTGCAACGCGGTTTGTGTGGGGAAGCACGTCGTGCTGCCGGCCGGCTGTCTCGAGACGATGAAATGGCTGGAGGCCCATGGCTATGAAGCGCACGCGGTTCCGCTGGATGAATTTATGAAATCGGGAGGTTCCGCCAAGTGCCTGACGTTGGCGCTGGACTGAATTTGTCGGGCGAGAGGCACGAGGCTAGGGGCGATGGGCGATGCCTATTCTCTGTTTTTGAACAGAAATGCCCCATAGAGACCGGCGATGGCGATCGTGACGAGCTCGATGGTCATCAGCAGCCGGCTCACAACCGCATCTGGGGTCGGAGGCGCCAGGATAAAATGTAGCCCGAGAAATTCCGGTGCCTGGCTCGGCGGCGTTTCCCATGGCGGGAACAACAGGGCGAGGGCGAGGACAGCCACCATCCCGTAGAGCACCTGGAGATTGAGCGCATTCCGAGTCGGAGTGGGCTTGGGGGTGCTCGCGGGGATGGAGCCATCGAGCGGAGTGCCGCATGCTGTGCAGTAGCGATAAATTTCGGGCAGCTCTCGGCGGCAGTTGGGACAGGGCTTCATACCCTGCCCAGGCTACACGGAACTGAGTCCGTTTACCAGGCCGCGACGACAGATCCACTAAAAGTGATAAGCGAGGCCAAAGGCGAGATTATGGGCACTATAGGTCGCTTTGAAGGCATAGGGAAACGGAAATAAATCGGAGTTTTCGGAAAAGCTCAACCGCACATAATTGTATTTCCATTCTCCAAAAGCAGAGAAGCGTCTTGTGAAATAGTATTCGACTCCGGCTTTCGCATTCAATCCAATTCTCCCATTACTCGATGTCGAGGTAGGACTTTCAGCACCGAGCCCTTCGCCTTTAATGCGGGCGAAGAAGATTCCAGGGCCGAAGCCAATATAGGGCTGGAGGCGGCTTTTCGGATATCGCAATATGACATTGATGGGGGCCCACATGGTCACTCCAAAATGAGCTCCCTGGAGTGTGGCGGATGGTGAGGAAGGAGCCGAAGGATTATTGAACGTATGAGTCTGCTGTTTGATATGGGGGTTGGTAGAAAACACTTCGGTTTCAAGACCCAACCAACGTGCGGATCTGAAATAATAGCCGATCTTGCCGCCATACAAGACGGAATTTTGGAGATCGAGATCGCTGTGAGTCGTCCCTGGAAGAAAAGGCGTGCCTACGTCGATGTGAGAAAGTCCGCCGCTCAATGACGGCAGGGTCACGCCGATCTGGCCCGCGACATACCATTCAGCGTGTGCTGCCGCTGGCACGAGCGTTGATGCGGTCATGGCGGCCAGGAGTGTCACGCCGCCTGCCAGAGTGTTCATTCTTCGCGGTCTATGCATGGTGAATCCTCTGTTGCAATGGGGTCCCCTATGCCATCCTATCGGTCGACGTCGTCGGCATGAAGCAATTTGTGAAATTCCGTTAGTGGTGAGCAAACGATGTGCCACGAGAAGGAGAGAAAAGCCGGCCTACATCGCAGGTTCTCGACCATGACCGCTGATTCCTGTCCTCCGGATCAGTCGGTCCTGTACAGTTGGTGGACAGGTCGGTTCGTTGACAGAGGGAAAGAGCCTTCCTATAATCCGCCCGCTCGAGAGGCGCGGACAACCCAATATCCCGCCCGTCCACTTGTAAGCTCTTCATCCTGAATCATGCCGTCCATCCAACGAATCGCCGTCATCGGGGCCGGAGCTTGGGGGACCGCTCTTGCGAAGCATCTTGCGGAAAAAGGACTGCTGATCACGCTGTGGGCCTATGAACGCGAGGTGCTCGATTCCATAGCGGTGAGGCGTGAGAATCAGCTCTTCTTGCCCGGTGTGACGCTGCCTGCCTCGCTCAAGGTGACAAATGTCCTGTCTGAAGCCGTCGAATCCTGTGACGGCATTCTGTTCGTCGTGCCGTCGCATGTGGCGCGCATGGTACTGCAACAGCTCGGTCCGCTACTCTCTCGCCCTCTTCCGATCGTCAGTGCAACGAAAGGCGTGGAAGAAGACACCTTCAAACTCATGACGCAGGTGATCGTCGATGTGCTCCCTCCAGCGCTCCATGATGGTCTCATGGTGCTGTCCGGTCCTAGCTTTGCGATGGAAGTCAGTCAAGGACAGCCCACGGCGTTGTGTCTGGCCGGAACCAATGCGGCGCTGGTCGAATCTTTCCAGGCGGCATTTATGACGCCCTCTCTGCGTGTCTATGCCGACTGCGACATGATCGGCGTGCAACTGGGCGGTGCGTTGAAAAATGTGATGGCGCTGGCGGCCGGCGTCGTCGATGGGTTGGGCCTGGGGCACAACACCAGAGCGGCGATGATTACAAGAGGATTGGCCGAGATGGTTCGCTTGGGCGTTGCGATGGGCGCGGATCCGAGAACGTTCTATGGCTTGTCGGGCGTCGGCGATCTCGTGCTGACTTGTACCGGCGCCCTCAGCCGCAATCATCAGGTGGGCGTTCGTCTCGGGCAGGGCGACAAATTGGACACTATTTTGGGAGGAATGCAGGCGGTGGCGGAGGGCGTGCGCACCAGCCGCGCGGCGGCAGGGCTGGCGGTGCGGCATGGTGTCGAGATGCCCATCGTTCGGGAAGTCAATGCCGTGCTGTTCGAAGGCAAGTCCTGCCGCAAAGCCGTCAGCGATCTCATGGAACGGGTGGCAAAACCGGAAAAGGGCCGACCATGAACCGTGAACGGCTCGAGCGTCTCCTCACTCACGTACAACGCGGTAGCGTCACCATCGCTGCGGCGTTGGAACAGCTTCGGGCGCTCCCTTTCGAAGACCTGGGCTTTGCCTCCCTGGACCACCATCGTTCGATCCGCCAGGGTTTCCCGGAAGTGATTTTGTGTGAAGGAAAGACGCCGGCCCAGATTCGCGGCATCGCGGCATCGCTGCTCAAACACCATCGGCCGTTTCTCGCGACTCGCGCGACCGCGCAGGTGGCATCGCTGATCAAGCGACTAGACCGCCGGGCGGTGTATCACACGCTCGCCCGCGTCGTCGCCGTTCGTGATCCCAAGCGCAGGCTTCACGGTCGGGTGTTGCTGATTACCGCCGGCACTTCGGATGTTCCGGTGGCGGAGGAAGCGCGGATCACCGCGGAAGTGATGGGAAGCCGTGTGGAGACGCTCTACGACGTCGGCGTCGCCGGCATCCATCGTTTGCTAGGACGCCACAAGCAGCTGGCGGACGCCCATGTCATTGTGGTGGTGGCCGGGATGGACGGTGTGTTGCCGAGCGTCGTGGGAGGATTGGTGGATCGCCCCGTCATCGCCGTGCCAACCAGCCGCGGCTATGGGGCAAGCTTCAATGGCTTGGCCGCGCTACTGACCATGCTGAATTCCTGTGCGGCCGGTGTCGGCGTCATGAACATCGACAACGGGTTTGGAGCCGGCTGCCTCGCGCATCGGATCAACGTGTTAGGCCAGGGGCTAGAGGCTAGAGGCTAGAGGCACGGGATTCACCCATTGCCTCTCGCCACGCGCCCCTTGCCACCGCCCTATCTTACTTCCAACGTTCCGCGCTTGGGCCAGGAGACCATGAGTGTGCGGGGGCCCTTCTCGCCGTTGGACAGGAGCTTGGCGCGCAGTTCGAAGTGATACGTTCCCCCTTCGGCCGGCGACTTCGTGTGATCCAACCCATCCCACGTCAGCACGACTGAAACCTTCGGCGGCTCAGTGCTGATCGGCGTTGCGCCGGACGATTCCAGCGGCTTACGCAGCGAAAGAAAACGGATGGAGGTCTTGGAGGGGGAACTGACGAGAGAGGACACTTCAAGGATCGTGGCACCATCCAGGTCTTTCGGCAGTTGGACCACTGCCGAAAATTCCAGGGAGCCGGCCGACACCGTATAGGGGTTTGGGCTGACCTTCAGCTCGAGGACCTTGAGTTCGGGCTCGGGACGAGGCGCCTTACCCCGTTTGGACTTTGCTGAGGCACTGTCGGAGAGCAGCATCACGAGCAACGAGCAGGCGATTGTCCATGCGACACACACCAGTGGAAGACGGAAGCCGGTTGATTGCGTTGCGGTAGCCGGTGTAGCGCCCAACATGAGTTCTGACGTCTGTGGCCTTCTGGTTACCGGGAGGCAGGAGGAGCCGAAGTGTCATAGTTGGATAACACAGTGTTTGCGGCCTGTCAAATGCAGGCCGTGATTGCCGTTCCCCACACCGTTGGGTAAGATGGCGCGGCTCAGCGGGACACACACAAAGGATGCTGTGGGCGCTCATCTACACTTCGATTGCTTTAGCGGAATCAGCGGGGACATGACGTTGGGCGCGCTCGTCGACGTGGGCGCGCCCTTTACGGCCCTGGTCAAAGGACTATCACGCCTCGGTGTGCGAGGGTTCAAACTCCGGAAACGCCGGGTGCAGCGGGGCGCGATCTGGGCCACAAAGATCGACGTGATTCTCACGCCGGGTCATGCGCGTCCCTGGTCGCTCGGCCGCATCCGTAAAGTGCTGTCCTCGAGCCGGCTTTCGCCGAACATCCGCCAGCAAAGCCTTGCCGTGTTCGAGCGGCTGGCGGAGGCAGAAGGCAAGGCTCATCACGTTCCGAGAAATCACGTACATTTTCATGAAGTCGGTGTCTTGGATTCATTCGTTGATATCGTCGGCGGCCTGATCTGCTGCGAACTGCTCGAGGTAACCAGGGTGACGGCCTCCGCGGTCAATGTGGGCACAGGCACGGTGCAGTCTGCACATGGCCTTTTGCCCGCGCCGGGTCCCGCCGTGACGATGCTCGCCAAGCAAGTGCCGATTTACAGTGCCGGCCCGGCCCGGGAACTCACAACCCCAACCGGGCTTGCCCTCTTACGGACACTGACTCACGAATTCGGACCGATGCCGCTGATCAGACCTTCCGCTGTCGGATATGGAGCCGGACAAGCCAATCCTCATGACTGGCCCAATGTCCTTCGGGTCTTTTTGTCGCCGGAAGGCGCGGGAGACGGGCGGGCTCGCGATACGGTCGTTCAAATCGAAACGAACCTTGACGATGTGAATCCCCAAACCTATGAGCATGTCATGGAACGCCTCTTTCGCGCCGGAGCGGTGGACGTCACGCTCACGCCTGTGATCATGAAGCGAGGCCGGCCTGCCATTGTGCTGACCTGCCTGGTGCCATTCGATGGTGTTGATCCGGTGCTGGACGTTCTGTTCGAAGACACGACCGCCTTGGGGGTCCGAGTGCAGGACGTCACTCGACACCTTCTTCCCAGGCGATTCGTGTCTGTGAAGATCCCCGGCGGGACGGTCCGCATCAAGGTAGCGGCCGTGGACGCGACCAGCAGTAAGGCCGCGCCTGAATATCTCGATTGTAAGCGCATCGCCGAGCGGACGGGACGTCCGGTCAAGGCGGTGCTGGAGGAAGCGGCCCTGGCCTATGCGAAGACCCTGCGCGCCGTGAAGGGCCGTTTGTGACGCTCCTCGGGTACGTTTTCTTGTTCGGCGCGTCCGTGATCGTCACGCTCGGTGCCTGCGCACTCTTTACCAATGCCATCGAATGGCTCGGAAAGCGTCTGAACCTTTCTGAAGGCGCGGTGGGCAGTGTCCTGGCTGCGATTGGCACGACGCTTCCGGAAACGTCAATTCCCATCGTCGCCATATTTTTCGGCGCTACACGGGAGGAAATCGACGTGGGGGTGGGCGCGATTCTCGGAGCGCCCTTCATGCTCAGCACGCTGGTCGTCCCAATGCTGGCACTGCTGTTGATGGTGTACGCGCGGATGGGAAAGCGAGGCCGTTCGTTTCGTATCAACTACAAGGATGTTACCATTGATCTTTCGTGTTTTGCGTCCGCCTACATCGTGGCAATGGCCTGCGCCTTCGTACCGTCTCAGTGGCTGCGGATCATCGCGGCTCTCGGCTTACTGGGTCTGTACGGCTACTACGTCAAACTCAAGTTCAGCGATGATGAGTCGGATGAGGCGACCGAACTTGATCCGCTCCTGTTTGCCAAACGCTCGGTTACACCCGGCTATGGGGTCATTAGCGTGCAGGCGATGGCGGGGTTGGGCGGACTCGCGCTGGGTGCGCATCTGTTCGTCACCGCGGCTGAGTCGACGGCTCATCTCTTGGCCATCTCTCCCTTGATCCTGGCGCTGCTCATCGCGCCTCTCGCCACTGAACTGCCGGAGATGTCCAATAGCTTTCTCTGGCTCTACCAAAAGAAAGACCGGCTGGCCGTGGGAAACGTCACTGGTGCGATGGTGTTTCAAGGCACCGTCCCAGTGTCCGTGGGTCTGGTCGGGACCGAATGGGCACTTGGGCCGTCGGCGCTGCTCACGATGGTTTTTGCGGTGGTAGCGGCCGGAAGTCTACTGCTGCAAGCCACCTGGTCAGGACACTGGCGCCCCTGGTTGCTCACGATCGGCGCGGTCCTTTATATAGGGTATGCCGTGTATCTCTACGGCTGGTGAGCGGGTTCTCTCGTTTATCTAGCGTGCTTGGTTGATCTCGTGTGTTTCGTTGTGAGAGCTAAGAGGAGCTGCCCGTGAAGCCCCGACGAGATAAGCCAGAAAAACAATACAAACTAAACAAACCAATTCTCGGCATCACCATGGGTGATCCGGCCGGCATTGGTCCCGAGGTCATTGCCAAAGCTCTCGCGGGAACGACGCTCCGCCGCATCTGCTCGCCGCTGGTCATCGGCTCTCACGAAGTCATGCAGCAGACGGTGAAACAGTTGAAACTCAAGCTGAGCGTCCGCGCGGTCGAAGGCCATGAAGACCCCGCAGGGGGTGCCGGCGAGGTCGTCGTGTTGGATCCTCTCGAACGTCCGCTGCGTGCGGTTCAACAAGGCATCGCAAGCCCCGAAACCGGCGCGGCATCGGTGGCCTTCATCAAGAAAGCGGTGCATCTGGCCCAAACAGGCTGCATTGAGGGGATGGTCACGGGACCGATCAATAAAGAGGCGATCAACCTGGCCGGTTGTCATTATCCCGGCCATACGGAATTGTTGGCCGACCTGACCGAGGCGCAGGAATCGGGGATGATGATCATCGGAGGTCCGCTCAAAATCATGTTCGTGACGACGCATGTGGCCATTAAGGAACTGCCGTCCTTGTTGACACAGGCTAAAATTGAAAAAAGCATTCGCCTGGCGCACATGGCCTTGACGACACTCTTCGGCGTGAAAAGGCCCCGCATCGGAATCGCGGCGCTCAATCCGCACGCCGGCGAACAGGGACTCTTTGGCGATGAAGAGGCGCGCGTCATTTTGCCTGCCGCACGAGCGGCCCAGATGAACGGCATCCTCGCCAGCGACCCGATGCCGGCCGATACGCTGTTTGGCAAGGCCGCTCGGGGCGATTATGACGCGGTCGTGGCGCTCTATCACGACCAGGGTCTGATTCCGCTGAAAATGGTCGCGTTTGGGACGTGCGTCAACCTCACGATCGGACTCCCGATCATCCGAACGTCTGTTGACCACGGCACCGCCTTCGACATCGTCGGGAAAGGCATTGCCGATCCGGGAAGCCTTATCGAAGCAGTCAAACTGGCCGCCAAGCTTGCACAGAGGCGACCCGCCCACGCTTTGCAATAGGAGAACCTCCGCATCATGCCTTTCGATCAGCAAAAAGCGCTCATGGTCATCCAGCAGCAGCTCAAAGAGCTGGATTCGATTTATCAGGACACGATGGAGTTGTCGCTCAACACCGTCTCGGGAACCGAGCGGGTCGCCAAATGGCGGGTCCGGACGATTGCCTTGCTGGCCGAGTCGGTCGGTGAGAAAGCGTCGCAGGAATTCGCCCGCCTTCAGCCGGGCATGGTGTTCACCAATGATCTCGTCGAAGAATTCACTGATCTGGTGGACTGTTTTCGCGTGCCCCTCAAGGCGCTGGGCCAGCAGATCGCGCAAACGGGGCAAGCGTCGGCCGGCGGAGGTTCCTAGGTGCCAGCGCCGTTCCCTCGGGCGAAGAAACGACTCGGGCAGCATTTCTTGATCGACCGGAACATCGTGCGCAAAATCGTCGCTGCGGCGGAACTGACGCCGGAAGCGACGGTACTCGAGATCGGGCCCGGTCGAGGCATCTTGACGGATGCCCTGTCCCGTGCGGCCCGTCGGGTGGTCGCGATCGAGATTGACCCGGACCTCCACGGACAGCTGGAAGCGAGCCGACCCGATTGGACCAACGTGGAATTGATCTGCGCGGACGCCCTGACTCATCCCATCGAGACGCTCCCCTTCGGGACCATCGTGGTCGCGAATCTTCCGTATTATCTTTCCACCCCACTGCTCTTTAGATTACTCGAGCATCGCTGTCGCTTTCCGCGCCTGGTGCTGATGCTGCAGGAGGAGGTGGCGGACCGCCTTGTGGCCAAGGCCGGCACGAAGGATTACGGCATCCTGTCGGTCATGGCGCAATATGCGACCGATGTCACGAGGGCCTTCAAGGTGTCTGCCCACTGCTTTCGCCCGCGACCGAAAGTCGGCTCCGCCGTCGTCGTACTGCGTCCGAGGACGCGCGCGCTCCTGCCACCGCACGATGAAGCCGCCTTCGCAGCGGTGGTGAAAGCCGCCTTCGCTCATCGTCGGAAGACGTTGGTGAATTCACTTCGCGATGAAGGATTTGAGGCGCAGGCGGCGGTGGAGGCGGTTTCCGCGATGAAGCTGCTCCAGGCGGTCCGCGCCGAAACGTTGACGCTCGAAGAATTTATGGAACTGGTTCGCCGGATCGCTTCGCGATAGCATGGCGTGAGACACGTGCAATCCGCGCCAGTTGTTTGAATTGGTCTACCCCCTGTGTTAGCATCCCGCGCATGGGCGTAACCAGTTCGGCCAAGCGGGGCGAGGCCCGCCGCGCCGCTGCTCCCCCTTCTCATCTCAAGCGTGAAGTGATCGGCGTGATCTTAGTGGCGCTGAGCCTTCTCACGCTGTTGAGCCTGTTGTCGTTCGTTCCCGGCGAGCCAAAAGTCGTAGCGACTCCGAACGCGACGGTCACGCCTCCCACGCACAATTTGATCGGCTCGGCTGGCGCCGTCTTTTCCTCGCTGCTGTTTTCCCTGATCGGCGGCGCGGCGTATCTGTTTCCGATTCTGCTTGGTCTGCTTGGCGCTCGTTGCTTCACCCAGAGCGACCTGTCGATCCGGCTGCGCAACGCGGGAGCCTCGCTGGCGGCGCTGTTTTTTTTGAGCGGCCTGCTCCACCTCGAACTGACGGCAGTTCCGACGATCTCGAGCGGAATGGTCTTGCGTGGCCAAGCGGGCGGCCTGTTCGGACAGCTGCTGGGGAACGGACTGCGCGCCTATTTTGCCAACACCGGGGCACATATCCTCATCATGTGCGGGTTCGTCGTGGCACTGCTGTTTACGGCACCGCTTTCCCTCGCACAGTTGGCCGTGCGAGTGCCTGAGTGGGGACGGAGCACGCTCCAGGGCATCAGCGCTCTGATGCCGCGGCGGCATCAAGAAACGCCAACTGATGCGCCGAAGCCGTCAAAGCCGAGAAAGCCCAAATCGATCCGAGCGGTCATCGAAGAAGCACTCCCGCAGCCGGAGGAGGAGACGGCTCCCCTCGAAGCGGCGATACCGCCACTCGCCGTGATATCGTCCGAACCAGTGGAGGTTCCCGAACCCGAGCCGGAAGCGCCTGTCTCAAGCAAGACTGAGGATACAGGCGATTATCAGTTGCCGGACGCGGACGAATTGTTGACGGACCCCTCGGGGATCCTCGCTCGCATCACTGAGGACGAGCTGAAGGCCCAGTCGGAGGTCTTGTCAAAAGCGTTGTTGAGCTTCGGCATCGAGGGCCGCGTGACCGAAGTGCGTCCCGGGCCCGTCGTCACGATGTATGAGTTCGAGCCGGCCCCGGGCACCAAGGTTGCCAGAATCGTCAATCTAGCCGACGACTTGGCCCTGGCGATGAAAGCGATCAGCCTGCGAATCGTCGCGCCCATTCCCGGTAAGTCGGTCGTTGGGATTGAGGTCCCCAATGCGCAGCGTGAAACCGTGTCCATGAAGGAAGTCGCCACGAGCGATGCGTTTATCAGGGCGCGGTCCAAGCTGACGCTGGCTCTTGGGAAGGATATCTTTGGCGCACCTGTCACCGCCGATCTCAAAACTATGCCGCACCTCCTTGTCGCCGGGGCGACCGGCGCCGGCAAGAGCGTCAGCCTGAATACGATGCTGATCAGCATCCTGCTGTCAGCGAAGCCCAACGAAGTCAAGCTTCTGCTGATCGATCCGAAGATGCTGGAATTCCAGACCTATGACGGCATTCCGCATCTGCTGCGACCGGTCATTACCGATCCCAAGTCCGCGGCGCGTGGCCTGAGCTGGGTGGTGCAGGAAATGGAACGCCGCTACAAATTGCTCGCTGAAGCGGGTGTCCGCAACATCGATTCATACAACCGCAAGGTTGCCGGTGCTCAAGGCGTGCTTCCCGACACCGGTCCCGAGGGGAAGCCGGATCAGCCTGAACTGCCGATGCGCTTTCTTTCGGAAGAGGAGCGTCTGTCCGCCGGCGAGACCGCCCTCCCTGACGGGAGCCCCGGGTCCTACCTCCCGCCGCCGACGCCGCCTGAACCCTTGCCGTTCATCGTCGTCATGATTGACGAGCTGGCAGATTTGATGATGGTGGCGCCGAAGGACGTCGAGGACAAGATTGCCCGCCTGGCCCAGATGGCACGGGCCTCCGGCATTCATCTGGTGCTGGCCACCCAGCGCCCGTCGGTCGACGTGCTGACCGGTTTGATCAAGGCCAATTTTCCCGCGCGCATTGCGTTTCAAGTGTCGTCAAAAACGGATTCACGCACGATTCTCGATGCCAACGGCGCAGAAGCCCTGCTGGGTCGCGGCGACATGCTCTATCTCGCGTCCGGGACAGGGCGCTTAATGCGTCTGCATGGATCGTTCGTGTCCGACGACGACGTCCGCCGCGTGGTCGAATTCGTCAAAGCGCAAGCCTTGCCCAGCTATAATCAGGAATTGCAGTCCTTGAAGCAGGAAGAGGTCAAAGAAGAAGAGGCGCAGGACGAAGTCTATGAGCAGGCCAAAGAGTTGGTGCTGTCCACGGGCCAAGCCTCCGCGTCACTGATTCAACGGAGGCTGCGGGTTGGGTATCCGCGGGCGGCGAGGATGATCGAACAGATGGAAGCCGACGGGCTGGTCGGTGCCGCCGGACGCGACGGGCGACGTGAAGTGATTGGGCGCCGCGGGCCGGTCGGAGATGCCCACGAATGATGAGGTCATGGGGGATCATGATAGCGGCGGTGCTGACGCTGAGCGTGGCGCTGCCAGCGGTCAGCCAGGAGGGCGACGATGAGCAGGCCCGAAAGGAAGTCCGAGAAGTGGTGAAGCGCTTGCAAGCGCGGTATGAAAAAACAAAGGACTTGCAGGCCGATTTCACGCAAAAGACGACCATCGAGGGATTTGAGAGACCGATGACCTCGTCCGGCAAGGTGTATATCAAGAAACCTGGCCGCTTGCGCTGGAACTATCTTGAGCCCTCGACCGAGGACATCTATGTCGACCGCGACGATGTGAAAGTATATGTACCGGAGCACAAACAGGTGTTGGTGGGGAAACTCACCAATATGGCGGCATCGCGTGCGCCGCTGGAGCTCCTCCAGGGAGCTGCGAAGCTGGATGCTTCGTTCCACGCCGAGCCGACGTCCGGAACAAGCCGGGGAGTCGGAGGCATCAGGCTCGTGACACTGGTGCCGAAGTCGCAGGAGGGACAGGCACGTGGAACCGTCCAGAAAATCGTCGTGGAAGTATTCCCAAAAACCTATTTCATCCGAAGTCTCTCTCTCCATGAAATCAGCGGGAATGTGTCGAACTTTGAGTTTTCATCCCTCCAGTCAAATGTTGGATTGGAGGACGACCTCTTTGTGCCCAAGTTCCCGCCCGATGTGGAAGTCGTCAAGGCACCGGTGCTGAATGCACCGTGAGAAGGATGATCAATCAGCATTGACCACTGACCGGAATCCGGAGCCTGTGACCAATGATTATCGACTATTGACGGAAGTGGAGGAGCGATGGTGGCCACACAGTTAGCAGTGAGCGTCAGTGAGGCGGTCGATCATGCGGTCGCCCGGCTACACGTCGACGAGCTGCATCGCGAATATTGGGAGCAAAACGAATTCGTCGTCCTTCCTCAGTTTCTGCCGAGGGAGTTCGTCGAGGCGACGCTGGTGCCCCAAGCTCAAGGGGTCAAGCATCGGCTCAATCGCAATTACATCCCGGGGCACAAAAAAGGAGGAAGCGTCAGTTACTACACGGTGCAGG
>DATIGH010000118.1:0-4481 GCA_035454845.1 Nitrospira sp. | reverse complement strand
CGTCCCTTCCGTGGTCTCAGCCGTAAAATTTGGGGCTTCATCTCCTAATCGTAGAGCCATGACAGACCTCCTTGTTATCAATGTGAGAGCGCATGAACGACCTACGATACTGTCTCCTTGGAAGCAAGTGCAAGAGGCAGGTCATCTAGGATCCGGCCGTGATGTTGAGGCGGCTCTCCACTTTGTCATGATCGGACGTGGTGAGATCGACATCGGTCAAGAACACCCGTTCCTCCGGCAGTTTCCCGTCACCCACCATCCGGGCATGCACCTGCTCGGCGCGCGTGCGGGCGAGGTTGCGCAGTGCGTCGTCCTCCACTCGTATCGAGTCCGCCAGTTTGCGTTTCATCTCTTCCGTCGTCAGCGGCTTGGATGAGGCGTCGAGTGCTAGCGTCCCCGCTGGCTGTCGGCTGCGCCATTCGTCGAACAGCTTCGCGACCAAGTGTGCTTCGGCGTCTGGGGGAAGGACGTCGCCTTGCGCGCCTCCCTTCTCCTGTCTCCATCGGTCGTGAAGCACTTCCTTTAATCGCTGCAGGGCGACGGCCTGCCGATCCCTCGCAGCATCGGCGGTACCCGTAATTTCAAGACGCAATCCCGGCCGTTCCTCCAGCCCTTGCGTGAGTATGTCGATCTTCTTCATCTCGGTCGGAGCAATTTCTGCAGAACCAGGTTCGAAGGTCAGATGCTGCAAGTCTTCTGCATCGCCGCCGTCTGGAACCAGCTTGGCCATAAGACTGAAGGGAGAAGCGACCATCTTGGTCAACAGGTTGGAGAGGGTCGAAAGCACCACTCTGCCGTATTTGAAATCGGGGTCATTGAGATCTCCACGAATCGGGAGATCAATGTCGATTCGTCCATGCCGGTCCTTCAACAAGGCTACGGCGAGAGGGACCGGGAGAGTGGTGGCATCGGGACTGTTGGTTTTCTCCCCGAACGTGAGCTGGTCCACCGCCAGTTTGTTTTCAGCTTCCAGCTGCTTCTGTGAAACTCTGTATGCCAAATCCAAGAATAGCGTCCCTTTCCGGATGGGATAACCGACATACTTCCCACTGTAGGGCGCCGCAGTGGTGAGATCGACGTTGTCGAATTTGATTGTCAGATCGGTAAAGGCATCTTCCGTCAACGGGTTGATTCTTCCCGCAATCTTCAATTGGGACACTTTGTCGATTTTGCCGGAAATATCCACCTCTGCCCTGGCCACCTGCTTCGAGGAAAGGCCCTTCACCGTTCCGGTCAGGTCATATAACCCGGCCTGCACCGAGGGGGAGATGGAATCATCCCTGAAGGTGGCCGTCCCTTTGAGCACCTTGACGGTCTTGATCGTCAGCGCGGGAGGCGGCCCTTTCTTCGCGTGACCTGCCGTTCGCTCATGAACCGCTGGCGGGCTTGTGGCCCGAGCCGGAGGAAGAAGTTTTTTTAGGTTCGGCACGCCGTCCCGATCGATCGCCAGATGCACAGTCGGTTGATTGATTCCCAGTTCCTCAATCGTGATGCTGGTAGGCTCTAAGGACAAGGCGACGTTGGTCAGCTGGACTTGTTTCCAAGCGGCCACGGGAGATCCCTCATCGCGGTCGGCGATCGCCAATGCCTTCACGCCGAGATTGCCATTGAAGGCCACGAGCGGCCCCTTCGGATGCTCGCTGGCAAAGCGCAGTGCTCCATCCAGATCGATCGCGCCATTGTCCACCGCGATTCGGGCGAATTGTTCCAGATACGGCTCAAAAGGCTGAATCGCGATATCTTTCAGCGAGAGATTCAGCTCAGCCTGCAGCGGTTGCATGATAACTTGCCCCTCAACGGCCACGGTTCCCGTCTCATTGAGTCGATGCTCCAGTGTCACCGGGATCGGTCCCTTGAACGGAAATCCCACATCATGTGTCCTGGTCGAGAGATCAGTGATTCTTATCCTCGCCGGAAAATCGAGGGAGTGATCTTCGAACTCGATGTCATGATGTGTGATGCTCGCATCCTTGATCAAAACCGTCCAAGCCGGGCTTTGTCCGGCCGGCGAACCATCTTTGTGATCCGGGGCGTTGACAGGCATGAAGAGAGCCGGCACATTCAGAGATCCATCGGGATTGCGCCATATCCGATGGGCTCCCTTGTTGACGGTAATGCTCTCGATCTCCACCTTCCGCTGTGCCAAGTCGGCCTTGATGCCGTCGAGAAACAGCGCATGGAGCGCGATCACAGGTCGGGGATCCCCTTTTTCCACAATGCCTATCTCCGCCAAGTGAAGCAGCGTGTTCGACACTTCGAAGCCAAGCGGTGAACCGGCGGAAAACCGGTATTGTCCAATCGCTCGGATGGTTCCCTCCGGAATGGTGAAGCGGAATTGGTCCTGGACATACTGAAACAGGGTCGCGATCTTGACGCCGCTGAGCGAAAGGGTCCCTTCGGAGGCAATCGGCTCGAATGAAACGGTGCCCTTCCAGTCCAGAATCTCATCCTTACCCAGCTCGGCGATGAATGAATAAGTGTTGTCTCCGCCCGGCTTCGTATGAAAATTGTTGAGCATCAGATTGATGGGCACGACATCGATCGACACGGCGTTCGGCTTTGACGCATCGTGGAACTCCACAATCCCCCGTGCGATCTCGAAACGCCCGATTTCGATCGCGGGCAGCTCCCCGCGCGTCTCAGCATTCGCCTGAGCATCGGCAGGTGGTTTTTCGGGAGGAACGGAGGCCTTATCATGGGCCAGTAAGTCGGTCAAATTGACATGTCCGTCTTTGCCGACTTTGACCGACACGAACGGGACCGCAAATCGGATCTCATCAAAGACATAGGCGCGGCGCAGCAGGGAAACGGTTTGAAAATTGATGAAGAACTCCTGGAACCCGATCAGCGGGGTATGGTCCTGTTCCTGAATTTCGAATTCCGTCATCCTCAGTGACAGCACGAAGGGATTGAACTCGACATCCTCCACCGTCACAGGACGATGCAATTGATCGGAGACCGCCGGCAGGATATGCGTCTTAATAATATGGGGAATCAGAAAGAAGCCGGCGAGTGTATAAAACAGGAGAATGATGAGGACAGTGACCGTGAGCGGGAGCGGACGGAAGAACCTACGCATAGACCATCACATGTCGACAGTGAACAGTTCGGTTTCTATCTTTTCATATTCATGCAGTGTAATGCCAGGCTGAGCAGCGAGGGTTTTATGATCCGCCGACAGAGCATCTTGTTGCCAGACAACCAGCTTCCTATTGTACGGACGGCTCGACGAGGTGCACTTTTCTGATCGCTGGAGGTCACCCGCACTACAATCTGGCACGCACAAGTGGTTGGAAATCTAGGTATGGCACCAAGACGGTCCAGGTCCTATTTTTGCTCCGCTGTGGCCCAAACGTTTCTGGCAGCCATCAGACGGAGGATCAGTCATGGACACCAGAATGTCGGCACGTGACTTGTATGAGCGCGGGCGCATGCTGCGGCAGGCCAAAATGTACGACCTCGCGCTTGCTGATTTCCGATATGCCATCCAGGACCCGATCTATGCGGGGAGAGCGCACACGCAGGTGGCCCTCTGCCATCGTGCAATGGGGCGTCATGGCGAAGCCGCTTCGGCACTCCGGAAAGCGCTCGCATCGTCGGCCCTCTCCTCCAACGAACACCTACATGTTCTGTATCTGTTGGGGCAGACCCTGGAATCGCTGGGCCGCTATGCGGAAGCGTTGGAAGCCTATGGGTGGGTTCGGCAGGCGAACGCCGACTTCATGGATGTAGATGGTCGCATCAAACAACTCTGTGCTGTTGGACGTGGCGCATCGCCCAGCCTGTTGACTCGCCGGTTCCGAACTGGTGATCTCCTCCGCATCTGCCGCTATCTGCGGCATCAGAGTTTTTCGCTGCTGAAGTGGAACCTGCCGAACTCATCGAGTGAAAAGGACGCGTCTCGTCGCAACAGGCGTCAAGATGCGGCATCACCGCGTCGGAATACACCGCTGGTCGCCGCCGGCCGCCCTGCCGTCATTCAGCGAAATCCGTTGGTGCAACGGCGGCATGCGCGAGTGGGCATTCGATGTCGCAGCCAATTCGCTTCCAGCACTCAATTGCTCGCCGGAGAGGGTGAACTCCGAGACCTCTCTCCAGGCGGATGCCGGCTCAAGAGTTCTGTCGTGGTTCCGGTCGGCGCCACACTCGTCTGTTGGATTTTCCCGCAGAACGGAGTCGAGCCACTCACGATAGAAGGAGCCACCGTGCAATGGAGCCGTGCACAGGAGTTCGGGGTGGCCTTTGCCCACCTCTCACCCCAACTCGAGCGGCAGATTGCGCGCCTCTGCGCAAATCCAGCGTGAACTGTGAACGCTGTTAACCGCACTCAAGTAATTCACGAAAGGACAGTCATGGCAGGCGTGAGTCAGTGCAATTGGTGCGCCCGGCTGGAATCGAACCAGCGACCCTCAGCTTAGAAGGCTGATGCTCTATCCAACTGAGCTACGGGCGCGCACTGGAAAGACAAGCACATACAGTTG
>DATIGH010000117.1:0-4270 GCA_035454845.1 Nitrospira sp. | reverse complement strand
GCAGCTGTCGTATGCCTAGCTGCCGGTCACGGGCTCGCTGCGGTTTCCCCTCCGTCTCCCATCTTCTCCCCGCTCGAACGGGCACTCTCCCAAATCGTGAGCGAGGATGAAGCTGTGCGCGACGACGCGCTTCGCGTCGTCATCGAACAGGGCGACACAACGCTTCTTCCAAAGCTGGAGGAGATCCGCGCCAATGCCGACAGGCCGATTCGACAAGCCATCAAACCGGTGATAGACCTGATCAAGAACAGAGCCAAACTGGAAGATCCGGACCCGGATGTCCGCCGATCCGCTGCGGCGGATCTCGGCACGTTAGGAAGGCCGGTAGCCATCCGCTGGTTGGAACAGGCTACGGCGAAAGAGCCCAATCGATGGGCGCGCTACACCATGCAGGAGTCCGCGGCACTGCTCACGCTTGGGGGCAATGATCACGGTGCCAGAGTGGCCGCCGTCAACATCCTCGGCGACCTCGCGAGCCAAAATGCCGTTCCCGCATTGCAGGAGATCGTATCCGCGGGAGCCGAAGCAGAGGCGAGCGAGGCGCAGCAGTCTTTGGCCAAAGCGGCCAAGGTCTCAATCGAGCGAATCGAAACCTGGTCGGCCTGGTCTACCGCTTTTGAAACACTGTTTCGAGGCGTCAGTCTCAGCTCGATTCTCTTGATCATGTCGGTCGGACTGGCCATCATATTCGGTCTCATGGGCGTCATCAACATGGCCCATGGCGAGCTGATGATGGTGGGCGCCTATGCCACCTTCATGACCCAGGAGCTGTTCAAAGCCTATTTCCCTGCCACGATGTTCGAGTATTATTTTGCCGTCGCCATGCCTATGGCGTTTATGGTCGCCGCCGCCTGCGGTATGCTGCTCGAGGTGACGGTGATTCGCTTCCTCTATGGCCGTCCGTTGGAAACGATGCTGGCAACTTGGGGCATCAGCCTTGTGCTCATGCAGGCTGCCCGTGTGTACTTCGGCGATCTGACTGCCGTGACCGCGCCCGCCTGGTTGAGCGGCGGCATTCAGGTGATGGTCGGGGTCTACCTGCCCAATAACCGGCTGTTCATCATCCTGCTTTCGTTCATCTGCGTTTTGGCGATCTATGCCATTTTGTTCCGATCCGGCCTTGGCCTGCGCGTACGCGCCGTCACCCAAAATCGAAGCATGAGCGCCTGCCTCGGCATACCCACCAGAAAAGTCGACGCCTACACGTTTGCGTTCGGTTCAGGACTCGCCGGGATCGCCGGATGGGCTCTGACGCTGATCGGCAACGTCGAGCCGGGGCTGGGGCAAAATTACATCGTCGATTCGTTCATGGTCGTCGTGACGGGAGGCGTTGGAAAACTGGCCGGCACCGTTGTCGCCTCATTGGGCATTGGTGGCCTCAATAAGCTCCTCGAGCCGAGTCTGGGAGCCGTCTACGGGAAAGTGTGTATTCTGGTGCTGGTCATTCTGTTTCTTCAATGGCGACCGTCGGGACTGTTTGCCATCAAGGGCCGCCATGCAGATTCATAGGCGGATGCTGAAAAGGGTTTGTGCTTCGGCGCTCAAACTCCCTGCGGCCTTGCGTAAAAACCATTTTGAGCACCCGCAACATTGAAACGGCGACCTCATGCCTAGCCAGGATCCGTTCCAGCAGCACCAAACCCGCGACATCGGTCTTGCCTTCTGGATCACCGGGTTTGTGCTGTTGGTCCTCATGCCGCTGTTGAACGTGCTGCCCGCTGAGGACTCTTGGCTTCACCTGTCCGATTTTTCGTTGAATCGATTTGGGAAATTCCTCGCGTTTGCCATCCTCGCGCTCGGGCTGGATTTGATCTGGGGGTATACCGGCGTCCTCAGCCTGGGACAGGGCGTGTTTTTTGGATTGGGTGCCTACTGCATGGGCATGCACCTGATGCTCACCATCGGAAAGGAAAGCGTCTATGGCAGCGACCTGCCGGACTTTATGGTGTGGAATCAGGTCAAGGAACTGCCTCTGTTCTGGAAGCCGTTCTACAGTTTCCCGGCCGCCATCCTGGGCGCCATCCTGGTCCCGACCGCGTTCGCCCTCGTCTTCGGGTTCCTGGCCTTTCGTAGCCGGATCAAAGGCGTCTATTTTGCCATCATCACCCAGGCGCTGGCGTTGGTGGCCTGGCTGGTGTTCAATCGCAATGAAACCAATCTTGGCGGGACGAACGGTCTGACCGATTTCAAGCAGCTGCTCGGCTTCAGATTGTCCGAGGCAGGCACCCAGCGAGCGCTCTACGTGCTGACCGTTCTCTGTCTCGGTGGGGCGTACCTGTTGTGCCGGTGGATTACCCGCTCAAGGACGGGAAGAGTCCTGATTGCAGTCAGGGACAGCGAGCCACGCGTCGTCTTTTCCGGTTACACGCCGGCCAACTACAAACTGTTCGTCTTCGTGCTTGCCGCGGCTCTGGCCGGACTGGCCGGCATGCTTTATGTGCCGCAGGTCGGGATCATCACGCCGGCGCAGATTGGTGTGCTGCCCTCACTGGAGATGGTCATTTGGGTGGCAGTGGGCGGCCGTGGGACGCTGGCTGGAGCGGTAGTAGGCGCCGTCAGCGTCAATTGGGGTCGCAGTGTCCTCACCAACTATTTCCCAGAATTGTGGCCGTTCATTTTAGGTGGACTGTTCGTCGTCGTGGTTCTCCTGTTTCCTGACGGGCTGATCGGGATCATGCGCCAGGCAAGGGAGCGGATCGGACAGTTCAAGGCCAAAGCCACGGCCCTTCCGGAAGAGGAGCTGGGATGAGCGAGCGCGGATCCATCATTTATCTCGAAGGCGTTGTCGTCGATTACGACGGCTTCAAGGCACTCAACAACCTCAACTTCATCGTCAATTACAACGAGCTGCGGGTCGTGATCGGCCCAAATGGAGCCGGCAAAACCACGCTGCTCGACGTCATTTGCGGGAAAACGAAACCCGTGGCAGGCCGCGTCATTTTCGGGAAAGATCAGGAATTGATCGGCAGGCGAGAGGATGAAATCGTGAAGCTCGGGATCGGCAGAAAGTTTCAGGCCCCTTCCATTTATGCCAATCTGTCGGTCTGGGAGAATCTCGATCTGTCGCTCAAACGGCCCAGTAAAGGTGTGTTTTCGACGCTTCTTGGCTCTTCGACTGCCGAAGAACGGCAGAAAATCGATGAGACGCTGAACACCATTGGTCTCAACGACTGTGCCCACATCCGAGCGGGCTCCCTTTCTCACGGGCAAAAGCAGTGGCTTGAGATCGGCATGGTGATCTTGCAGGATCCCTCTCTATTGTTGGTGGATGAGCCGGTGGCGGGGATGACGGACAAAGAAACCGACCAGACCGGCCGGCTGCTGCAATCGCTGGCCGAGAAACATGCCATCGTGGTCATCGAGCACGACATGGAGTTCGTGCGCCAGATCGCCCGCATCGTGACCGTGTTGCACGAGGGAACCGTGATCTGTGAAGGGACCGTGGAGAAGGTTCAGTCCGACGAGCGCGTGAGAGAAATTTATCTAGGCCGTCATAAAGTGGCTCAGATCTAAAGCGTGAAGCGTTTCTCGTGAAGCGTGAAGCGTAAGAAGCCGTGGATCGTACCTCGTGAAGCGTGATGCAAGCTATCGGCCATCAGCTCTTACCCACGGACGAGATACGAGTGACGAAGGACGAGTGACGGTAGTTGCATGCTGGAACTCACAAAAATCAACGCCTACTACGGCGAGAGTCACATCCTCCGGGATGTCTCTTTCACGATCTCGCCTGGGGAAGTGGTCTGTTTGATGGGCCGAAACGGCGTTGGTAAAACGACGACGCTCAAAGTCATTACCGGGCTGCTGCCGGCCCGGTCTGGGGACATACTGTTCGACGGCAACAATATCACGAAGCTGTCCACCGACCGCAGGGCTCGTCGCGGACTCGCCATCGTGCCGCAAGGACGTGAGATCATTCCGCACTTGACGGTGCGCGACAATTTACAGCTGGGGTTTTGGGCAAGATCCGATAAGCCGAACGGGGCCACAGAGAAGGCGGCCTTCAACGAAGTCTATCAGCTGTTCCCCAAACTGACTCAGATCTTGCATCGTCCAGGCGGCGTCTTGAGCGGAGGGGAGCAGCAACAGTTGGCGATCGGTCGAGCCTTGCTGTCCAACCCCAAACTGCTCCTATTGGATGAGCCGACGGAAGGGATCCAACCGTCGATCGTCGACCAAATCGAAGACGTCATTCTCGGCTTCAAGCGATCACGACGATTCGCAATCTTGCTCGTCGAGCAAGGGCTCCACTTTGCCGCGCGGTTGGCCGAGA
>DATIGH010000116.1:0-12976 GCA_035454845.1 Nitrospira sp. | reverse complement strand
CTAGTGTCTTTCCTCGGATCTGTACTCCTGTGGGGGAGAGCTTTGCACGGCGATGATGTTCGACATCACAAAGCCGCAATTGTTCCTGCAGCTCTTTTTGGGAAGACGTGTGACGATGCGAGATGGACGGTGAAGGTGGTGCCAATAAAGTGATCGGTGCATTTACGGCGGACATTTTTGCCCGTGACCGTCTGAGAAGTGTTTACCCACGAGAAAGGATCGTCCCACATGAAAATCGCACAGATCGCCCCGCTTTGGGAAAGCGTCCCACCCAAGCTATACGGAGGCACGGAACGAGTCGTCTCTTACATGACGGAAGAACTCGTTCGCCAGGGTCATGACGTCACCCTGTTTGCCAGCGGGGATTCTCAAACGATGGCCCGTCTCTGGGCAGCCTGTCCCCATTCGTTCCGGTTGGACGGAGGGCTCATCAATCGTGATGCGCCGCTGATTCTCATGCAGGAACATGCCTTAGGAGTCGAAGCCGAGAGGTTCGATATCATTCATTCCCATCTGGACTTTTTGAGCTTCCCGCTGAGCCGCCGTTGTGCGACACCGGTGCTAACGACCTTGCACGGACGATTAGATCTTCCCGAGTTAGTGCCCATTTACCGAGAGTATGCCGACATGCCAGTTGTGTCCATTTCGAATGCGCAGCGCGTGCCTTTGCTGGATGCGAACTGGCAGGGTACGGTGTATCACGGGCTGCCGGACCTCTATGCGTTTCACCCCAATTCCGGATCAGGATCCTACCTGGCCTACCTTGGGCGCATTTGTCCGGAAAAGCGTCCCGATCATGCGATTGAAATTGCCAAACGGGTAGGCATGCCGCTCCGAATTGCCGCTAAAGTCGATCCGGTCGATCAGGAGTATTTTGAAGCGCAGATCGCACCTGAGTTGGACCACCCGCTGGTGGAGTACCTTGGAGAGATCACCGATGCAGAAAAATGTGATTTTCTCGGAAATGCGGCCGCGGTGCTTTGCCCCTACGACTGGCCGGAACCGTTCGGGATCGTGTTGATCGAGGCCTTGGCCTGCGGGACGCCGGTGTTGGCGTATCGTCGAGGATCAATCCCCGAGATCATCGAAGACGGCGTCACGGGATTTATCTGTGAGAACCTGGACGAGATGGTGGCGGCGATCGACCGTTTGCCGCTCATTCAACGCCAGAAATGCCGGGACGCGTTCGAGGCCCGCTTCACAGTGCAGCGGATGGTCCAAGACTATCTCGCCCTGTACGAACGGATGGCCGCGTCTGTGCAACCTCTGGCCTACATCAACGGTCACTCATCTCTGCTGAGTCATAGGCGAATGCCAGCCACCGAACGCGCCGGCACCGCCTGAAACTCGCACATGAGAAAATATTTATACCATGGAAATTGAGGCCGTCTGGTATGTATCAGGAAGGATTGATCTTGGACAATAATCTGATTGCATGGGTCGTTCTGTGGTTCGGCCAACATCCCTTCGGTGCGACCACGATGGTGTATGCGGCAAGCGTGTTCGGGGTGTTGTTGTATACCTATTTCGAGCCACGGGACCTGGCCTAACAGAGCGCTCTTGACGCTCGCCGTTGTCGGGCCGGCAGTCGTTGTTGATGAAACGGTCGTGCAAGAGGAATTGGCTGGTACAGATGGCGCTGCGGGCGGTGCCGAATTCGTTTATATGTCCGCCGATCGTCGTGAGTTCTGTTCCGTGATGTGTTTAAGAACCTATGGCAGCGTAGTTAGAGAAGGACATTGTCGATGTCCTCATCGTTCCCGACAATTAACAAGACGCCGACTCGTTAAAAAAGGGGATGTACCATGTCCTACTTTTCCTCCTATTGCGCTGAGGTTCAGGGCTATCTTAAAGCCTGTGAACATCTTCTAGCAGCTAGGCACATCCACAACAGGCAGTTCTCGGAAGAGAGTTGCAGATGGTTGAGTCCTATGCGACCCCTCTTCAAGTTTAGGGGAGTGCGACTAATGCTCTGCCTGTAGCCAATCCTGAACCTCACCACCATCGTGACGACCCCGGGCTTCATACAGTTCATATGCTCGACGGGCAACTAACGCATCTTTATGCCGCTCGGCATGTATCTCCTGCATGCAGCTTCTGACCGCGGCTTGTAATTCCCCGAGCAGATATCGACCCTTTACATACGCTGGTATCGAGATGACTTTGGTGATTCCGCTCGCATAAGCCTCTTTGAGAACAGACATCATGGACAATCCCGATAACAGTATGACGGTCTCGCGATAACCATGCTCGCGGAGTTCTTTCAACTGCTCAGTTCCACTTGGATCGCTTACATATAGGTCCAACACAATGAGTACAGGTCTATACTCGATAAGCATTGATAGCCGTTCTTCTCGATGAGAGGGGATTGCCACTGAATAGCCGTTGGCCTGCAAGACTTCATTTAATGGATTTCTCAGATCAGATCGATGGGTGAGCATCATAATCATTGTGACTCTCTCCTAGACATCTCGTTGTCCCGCGTAAATGCGGAAGCTAGCGAAGCTAGCATTGACTGGAAGCGTGAGTGAATCGAAGCATCGAATGTGCGCTCGGACGCGAAACATTGCACCCGACACTTGCAAGGCAGTGTAGATGAGTTAAGCGATTACCGTCTCCTATCAATTCAATTGCCCTAGGGAAACAAAATGGCTCTAGGTGTTTGCGCTCGCAATGTGACATCACGTAAGTTCGAAGATTCATTTTATCATCGATCATGGCGAAGCCCCGACGCGAAAGGGATTTAGAGCAACAGGAACGAAGCACGCAAAATAAATTTACTGGTGTGAATGCGCGACGTTAGGGGTAGTCCACGGTCTCGTCGCATTGATTGCCCTAGCTTCAGTGTTACTGTATAGGCAAGCGTGTGTTGATCGACGCTGGCTGTCTCATCTCTCGCGCCTCACGCACCGACCGTCTTCGCGCGTCTGATTCTCCAGTCTCTGCGGCCTCACATGGTCGAGTGCTCCGTCAGCAAGGAAATGGGAAAATCCATCCGCTAACCAGGGAGGACGCGATGAACAAGGAACAATTCGGGCAATTTTGGGAACAACTCAAGACTCCGTTGAAAGACACTTGGGCGAAGATAACGATGGAGGATCTCGACGAGATCAAAGGAGACCTTGCCACGTTCGGCTCGGTGCTGCAGAGACGATACGGCGAATTACACAAAGAGGAAGTAATCACCTGGGTCAATCGCCGGTACTCCCATTGGACCGGAAACTATGCTGGGTACAAAGATCCTGAGCCGGTGTCTTAAGCTCATCCGCAGGTCCAATCAGCGTCATGGTCATGACCTGCTGAAGGGAGTGTGATGCGAAAGTCCGATAAGAAAAATGCTGCCCAAGGAAAGGCCGATGCATCGTCACGTCCACCGTCCGGCGGACTGACGTGCAGTGAAGGGCAGGTGGATGATGTGCTCTCGGCAGGGGAATCGACAGAGCTGGAGCGCATTGATCCGTTGCCTGCTGAGAAATAATTATAGCTCTACTGTTTCAATCTGTTATCGTGCAAATGCAGCTCTGGGTGATTGACTATGCTATGGGGACCCTGTAGGGTGAATACTGTACTGAGCTCCGCCGACTGCCCTATCTCTCGCGCACTCTCACCTTCCTAAGCGCGATCTGATTCTCCAGTCTCCGCCGCTCCTCTTGCGAACTGCTTTTGTTTCCATATCGGACTCAGGTTGCCCTGTGCTTCGATGACGGAAGTACGCTCGGATCGTCGAATCGTCGCCGCGAGCGAAAAGAGCATCTGATGAATACTTTTCGAACGATCAAACGGCTCGTGTTGCTTTCGATCGTGATGTTCATCTTGGTAGGGACAGTGCTGTCTGTCTATGCGGAAGACAGGCTCGTGGAGGGAGCTATGATTCTGGCTCCGATGGAAGTGCCTAGCCGCATGAGCAAAGTCTCGGAGGACACACTGACAGCCTGCTTAACGAGGATTCCAGCTCAGATGACGACTCAGCAGCACATGACGGCGCAGCAGATCTGCCAAATAGAAGAGACAACGAGGCAGTTAGTGCCATTCGTAAAAAAGAAAGGGAACTGAACATGTATCAAATCTACAGCTTACTGGGGTTGATGGTGATGACTTGGGCCATAGCGATCTGGGCCTCTATGCCTGAAGATCAAGAAGACGCACGGTGAGTAGGCCAACGGCTCTCCATATGAGATGAGCACGAGCTAGTTGTTAAAACATGAAGGGGACGGAAGTGACCACTTTAATGCGTGGTTTGAGGAGCGGGTGGACGAATACGAATCCGACCACCGATGTAAAGACCATCGGTGTGATGGAAACGTTGGATGGCATGGGCTACATCACCACCGGATTCAGTTTTCTCGTGATCGGCATGGTGGTATTTGTTCACTCCTGGTACGTCTTCCTTCTCTCCGTGGGATCAACAACGGTTCCCGCTGTGCTCGCGCTGGTGCATGATCTGTTGTTGGTCATTATCCTCTTGGAGTTGTTCCGCACCATCATTAACTTTCTCAAAACCAAAGTCATCACTTTAGAACCATTCTTGTACATTTGTGTCATCGCATCGACTAGACGAATCCTCACGACGGGCGCCCAGATCACCCACATGGAGGATTTGACCGATCAAGTGTTTCACCGGTATCTGCTTGATCTCGGAGCGAATGTGCTTGTTGTCCTCGCTTTAGTTCTCGCGGTGTATCTCGTACGGCGGGCCACGCCGTCGGCCGCTGTTGCTGTTAAGGATCGGGCATCCGGATACGTGGCGCGTACTCAGGCTTGAATGGAGGTGTGTGATGCTCATATTTCTACATTGGCTTGTGTTAGCGATAGTCTTCGGACTTCCAGCACTAGGCCTCGCTCAATTTCGCGATAAAGGTGACCACGTTGAGGTGAAAAAGGGCACCAGATTGTGTTCGAGCATCGCGGTCGACGGAGTGAGGGGTACTTTGAATCAACGGCCCATATTCTGGCGGGTAACGAGCCCCATACGCGTCAATGGCACGCAGACCGTTTCTGCGCTCGTCCATGAAACGGTCTATAACCGTAGCAGCGGCGACACAACCACTGTGGAGAACGCCTATGACGTAGATTTTGCCACATTCTTCAAAAGAAGCCCGGAGTACAAGGGGATGCTCCAGATGATCAGTCCGCAGGATGGTAGCGTGCAAGCGATCGTGGAGATCTGCCGGAAGGACAAGGACTGAAACGCCGATGCGTTGTCCACGTTGCCAAGGGTTCATGATTACCACTCAGTTCAAAGAACTGTGGAGCTCCGGCCCGGTAGACGGGTGGCGCTGTCTTCTGTGCGGTGAGAATATTGATCCTGTCATTGAAGGCAATCGTACGGGGCGCGCCCCTCTGGTTCCGAGCCGTGCTCGTGTGCCCGGATCTCCCACCATCAAGTCCACAAGAGGAAGATTCAGGTGAAGGGGGTACGCGTTGATCATCCGCTGGTGAGGGAGGCATGAACATCGTCGAGGCGCGAGCGACAGACATGGAGAGAGGCCTGAGGCAGGGTCATGCGGGGATGGTCGCATCCCTGTTCGTGGCACTTGGATTCTTGGTGGGGTCGCCTGACGAGGCACTGTCGGCCGCCATCACGATTGCCGGAAACGGTCCGGAACTTCACATGATCGAGCGGCTGACGCAGGCGTTTGAAAGGACGCATTTGGGCGCTGTCGCTCAGATCCACTGGGATCCGTCGTTTCAGCCGACTCAGATGGTGAAATCGGGCGAGGCAGATTTTGCTGTGACGGGACAGACCGACCCAGACCTCATCGCCACTTCCATTGCTTGGGATGGCATTGCTGTCGTGGTGGATTTTGCCAATCCGCTCAGAGAGATCACATCTCTGCAGCTTGCGGCCATGTTCTCAGGTGTTGTGACTCGATGGTCGGATGTGGGGGGCAACGATACTCGGATCGAGCTCATTGATCGTCCTTCTAATCAGCATATACGCGGAACGTTCGAGACGATCTTGGAGATTGTCGGGAAAATCCCTCCTTTTCCGCATGTGAGTCGGTCTGATCAGCGAGCGATCAGCAGCGTGGCTGGCAAGGCTTCGGCGGTGACCTATGTATCTCTTGGTGTGGCCCTCGATGCGGTCGCGTATGGCGTCGGTGTGGCACTCTTGAATGTCGACCAAGTTGAGCCAGCCAAGCAGACTGTGAGCGATGGCCGATATCGCTTGCGCCGACCGATTCTACTGCTTCGAAGAGACGACTCCAGTACCACTGCAACCGCTTTCGTAGATTTTGCACGGTCGAGAGAAGCGAAGGATATTCTCGAAGAGATGTATGTCGCCTACACCGGCCCTGAAAATGAGGGTCATGCAATGCATTCATCGCGATGAGAGAAAGACAGAATTCCGGAGACGAGGTGCTGTCATGCGCATGTGGACTGACGGACGTGCAGAAGTATTCCTGGGCTTCTACGTCATAGCCTGGGTGGTCGGGCTCGTCTTGACGCACATGCTTTCGAGATAACCGCGAAACGATGCGTCGCATCATCGTGGACCGCATTGGCGCTGCATGACGAACTTGCGGTTTTCACCATGTAACAGGGGCATAGTGTTCAATACAGACCAGTATTCCGGTATAGCGAGCGGTATGTTGTTCTGACACTTCGGCTACGCTGACTGCCTTGCGCTTTCCTGTTCCTCTCTTAGCGCGATCGATTCTCAGTCCCCACGCGCAACGCCAGACCGTCCGCCAGATTGGACAGTCCACCGCAGATAAGCCGCTTGCGTGGTTGAGAATGAATCATTGTTTGTTGAGGGATGGTGTCCAACAGATGTGTATAACAAAGGGGGGTTCTATCATGAGACTTTTCACGATGACGATAGCGGCTTTCCTATTCGTCGGAATAGCGGGGCTGGCCTTGGCAAACCCGTCGATGCTGCCCAAGCATCCAGGGTATCCATCTGGTGGTGAGTTTGCGAACGATACGGGCCAGCAAAATCTGACCTATAGCGAATCCATATTCGAGGCCGCAAAGTCCAGCGACACGAATATGACTCCGACATTAATGGACCAGAAGACTGTTGATCAATTGCCCGTGGTCCAGGAGCCGAACGCGAAGACTGCGCCTTCGATGAAAAAAGGCGAGCGGATGACAAAGTAGAGATCAGAAGGCCACAGCGAGTCGTACTAAAACTGGCGGAGACAGAGGGTTTGGGAGGGAGAGAAACGAACTCCCGGTTAAGCTCCAGAGTGTGTCGAGGTGTGTGGAGGTGCCTATGCAACAGAGATTCGAGTTCATGGACTTGATCGTGGCAGTAGGATTGTCTGCCACGATTGTGGCTAGCGGCGTATTGCTCATGGCTGCAAATGGGATGCAGATCAGGACTGTAGGATGGGAGTCGACAGCACCATCCACCGGCAATCTTAGTGGGATGGATTTGCTTCAACCGGTGCTCGGCCAAGCCATTGTGGATCATGCGCTCCTTGAGCGACGCCATGAGAAAGATGCGGCTGCAGCTACCATACAACTTGATGGTCTGGCCCTCGAAAACAATCATTGGCTAGATTCCCCTTATGGCTACCTCGATTCAATCACCACCGGCGCCTCGTGGGCGGCAGCCGAGCATGCCTCCCGAGTTCAAACAGTCATGGGTCGCTCGATCGTCAACTTCACCAGACGTGGAGTTCGCAGCGGACTGTGGTCTTCAGTGGAACGCGCTGCTCACGACAACTCCCACATGATCGGTGTGACAGAGGCCATGGGAGAGAAGATGGACAGGGCGTTCCTCGCCAATTGGCAGCCGAATATCGGTCGAGGGATTGTTACCGCGACCCAAGAGAGCGAGAAGCGCTCGACGTTGAGGCAAGAGCGGTTGGGAATGGCGATCGTAGAAATAGCCACAGTCCAAGAAGTGTACGAACCAGTTCGAGCGGCAATCCAAGAACAGCTTGGAAGCGCAACGGTGGTCGCGACCATGACTGGGTCGCAACAGGGAGGCGTCACTTCTGACCGTGTGACGACAGATCGAGTTGCAGTCCTGAGTGCAGAAGACTCTTTCCCGAGGATTTCGACGACGACGACCTTCATAGTGGCGTCGCTCATTCTTGTCAGTCTGTTTACGATGGGTCTCTTCGTGTTTTCCCCGAGACGGGCGGGGATTCCCCAGACTGATCCGGTTCACGGGGGGCCCGCCGCACTGGTGCCTTCCAAGTTGTTGTAGGAAGACCACCACCAACTCAAGATTCAATAGTTGTTGTGGTGGCACGAGAGGTGTTCTATGACCGAAATGATTGGACTCGCTACGCTCTGCATGCTCGTGTGGGTGTTGGCCTCGGCGATGGCTACTGAAAGTGATGCAGAAAAACGGCGTGTGGCCATGCTGTCAGCGGTCGACCTTTGGAATGTTGCGAAGAGCGCACGACCCGCGGCCTAGTCCACTCATGAATGAAGCGGACTGCGCGGGCAGGGTCCTCCCGGCATGTAACAAGGAGAATCCCATGACACCTGAGGAGCACATTGCGAAGATGACGACAGCCATCCGACAAGCGATCAAAGTAATGGGCGATCGGTTCGGATCGACGGAGCAGGATGTTGCAACGGCCATACATGAACTCAAAATATCAATGAAGAAGGAAACCGCGTCCCTTGAAGCCTCTACTGCGACGATGCAGCCTGGTAGCGCAGGATAAAGAAGACCATCAGGCTCGATGAACAAGAATAAAGGAGATGAGCAATGAATGCCCCACCCACCGTTCAGCGTCACATGGACATCACGGACACACTGGCCAGGTTATATCTCTTTCTGGCGCAAAGTTTGGACCGCTGTGTGAGCGAGGCGGCACGCATCAGTTATCCAGAGCCACAATTCCAAGCCACTCTTGCGTCGACCAGGGCCACGGTGTTGGATATGTTGGCGGTGAATCAGGTCGTGAAGGGGAAGGTCGAGCAGGAGTGCGATCGGGTAGGATCGCTTGTCATGGCATGCCTGGCGGATGGCGCTGCGAAGGCGGGTGCTCTCGATGAATTGAAAGCGGAGCGAGCAGTATTGAAACACAAGACCCTGGCGTTGAGTGATCTGCTCGCTGTTTTTCGAGCCGCGTGACAGAAAGCTCGAGGCGGCACGCACTGCCTGCTGGAGCCGATGTCGAACAGCGGGCCATAGACACCAATGGAGGACACCATGAATCAGATACCCCAGACGTATGTGCTGACTCTGAATTCACCATCCCGAAAAGCATTGCGGCTGTGGACAGGTAAGAGCATTCATACCTTGCGCCACTGCTCTGTCAAACAACTCAATCATGCGCTGATGGAACTGCAACAGCATATGGATAAATTGCAAGCACCGGTGCCAGCGCCCGGCGCGTCGTATTCCCTGAACCGCTCCCGATAACCGACACAGGGCAGGTCAAATGAGGTCAGGAAGATGAGTTCAAGGCTCTGTTTGCCTCTTGCCATGCGAAGGTGCGAAAATACATCTTCGATGCCTGCCGTAATGAGCGGAAGATTCCCCAGTTGAGGTTGATGCATGGCGCGCGCGCGAACAATTGCCTTTGACCCTCATCTATTTCTCAGCAAGGTGGGCAAGGGGAAATCAAGTCAGCTATGCCCTAAGAAGCACACGATCTTTTCGCAAGGGGATGCCGCGGAGGCAGTATTCTATATCCAGACGGGCAAGGTGAAGCTGACGGTGGTCTCGCAACAAGGCAAAGAAGCCGTAATTGCGATTCTGGAACGTGGTGCATTTTTTGGAGAATCTTGCCTTGCCGGACAGACGATTCGGACGGCGACCGCGACGGCCGTAGAAGACTCGAGTTTCGTGCGCATCGACAAGGAGGCCATGATTCGCGTGTTGCACGAGGAGCCTACCTTCGCGGAGTTGTTTATGAACTATCTGTTGGCCCACACCATTCGAATCGAAGAGGATTTGGTGGATCAGCTCTTCAACTCCAGCGAGAAGCGACTCGCGCGAGTGCTGCTATTGTTGGCTCATTTTGGCAAGGAAGGGAAGCCGGAGACAGTCATTACGAAGATCAGTCAGGAAACGCTCGCCGAGATGATTGGCACCACACGCTCGCGAGTCAGTTTTTTTATGAACAAGTTCCGGAAAATGGGTTTCATTGACTACAACGGTGAGTTGCACGTGCATAGCTCCCTTCTCAATGTGATCCTCCACGACTAGGTCCCTATCCGTTTCCGCTGCTTGGCTCAGCGAAACCAAGCCAGACAGAGTTCAGGGGCATCAGCGGTCCAATTCTTCACCGCTGATCTTTAGGGCTGAGCACTTTTGACCAGCCTCCCTTCCTCTAGAGGCCTAGCATTCAACGTGTAACCCGTCAGTAGGTACTACCGACCATGCGGGAGCGGCGGAATTTTGTCACTCGCACCGGATTTATGGAAGCAGACCGAGGATGACGGCAAAGCATCGGCAACTCATGATTGGCAATAAAAAACGGGGGCATTCCCCGCAAGGAGGGAATCGTGAAAGAAGCCACATCGACATCGGTGCATCCTGAAACTGCAGCGCCTCGGACGTCCCGAAAGGAAGGAACTGTGAAGGAAGCACTCGGTCTGACGGATGTGAAGACGCTCAGAGATCGGGCTCGTCAAGGGATTGAGGACGGCGCCATGACATCGGGGTACAAGGCCAACGCAAAGACGGTGATCAAGCTTCTGAATGAGGCCCTTGCGACGGAAATCGTCTGTGTCCTTCGCTATAAGCGCCATTACTTCATGGCCACCGGGATCAGTTCCCTCAGCGTGAAGGGCGAGTTTCTGCAGCATGCCACCGAAGAACAAGCCCATGCCGATCAATTGGCTGAACGCATTGTCCAACTCGGGGGAGAGCCGAATCTTTCCCCTGAAGGGATGCTGAACCGGAGCCACTCGGAATATATCGATGGGGAATCCCTGGTGGAGATGATCACGGAGAACTTGATCGCCGAACGGATCGCAATCGAGAGCTATCGTGAAATGGTCGCGTATATCGGCACGGATGATTCGACAACCCGCCAGCTCTTAGAGCGGATTCTCGCGCAAGAAGAAGAGCATGCAGAGGATCTGGCCGGCCTCCTGAATGACGGTATGGTGGTCTAGGGGGTATGGGGGATATTACCTCCCTGCCGGGAGTCATGAGGTCAAACCTGATGGTATCGACTTGCTGAAGCAGATGGGCGTTCTTTTCAAAGCAGCTTCTTTCAAGGAAATCCGAGTTGCTGGGCACGCCGACAAGGCCTCGGGCAAAGACCATTCCGACGGGTATTTCGAGAAGTTGGCCCTATCCAAAGCACGTGCGACTCAAACGGTCCATGTTCTGCAGGAAAAATGGAGCGGCTTCGCAGAGCTTTATCACTGAATGGTATGGGGACATCCGGCCGATCGCGAGCAATGAGACTGAGCAAGGGCGGCGAATGAATCGACGTGTCGAGATTGTTCTGTACAGCGGAATCTGAGCGGATACTCTCATCGGCGAACTGTGGGGATCACGGGGGCAAGCATTATGCTGAATCTGGACTTGACCGCCGTTCTCTTCTTGTTGTCGGGCTCTGCCGCCGGCATCGCTGTAGTCTATTATTCCTTCGTGCTCGCCCGTGAATGGTTTAGACAACGGCATCATTCCGGCAAAGGCATTTTCCGCAAGAAGAACAAACCGGACACGTCTCTTAGTACACACATTGCCACCGAATGGACTGAAGGCCGTCTCCGACTGGACTCTATTTTGGCTCTGATCAGATCACTTGCGGAATTGTTAGAGAAGGAAGTGAAGGCACTGCGGCGACTCGATCATTCAGATCCACGGTATGAAGGGGAGGTTCGTCAAATGGTCGGACCCACCTTGCGCTGCTTCACCTTCGACAAGCATTTGCGAGACGAGTGCCGCGTGCTGATTCCGCTCCTGAGATTCTGCGCCCAGGATCTAGCCCATTCGCAGGGTCGGGACATGACACAACAATTGAGCGTCCTCAACGAGATCCAAGCTGCCATCGAGTCGGCCGACCGTCACTGACGCTCGAGACAGGTGTGGCGCATCGGCTCTCTGACTGCATTAATTCTGTCTCGTTGAGCAGTTTTGACCAGTGGGCTCTCCTCATAACAGGGTACAGTGCAATTGCTCAGTATTACCCAGGATCAGGATCATAGTGTTGGAGGGTACCATGCGGTTATATCTTGCCTCATGGATTATGGTCGGTGGAATCATGACTGCTCTGACGGGATGCGGCTGGAAGGAGATTTCCAACAACAAGAGCACGATGGTCGGAAATGCAATTGACACTCGGATGCAACCAGATCCGGCGATGGCCGCCAAAAAGGACGGCGTCGGGCGTCCAGACGATTATTCCCCCAAGGATGCGGTCAAGAGCACGATCGCCGACTTACACGCCATCCTTGGAAATGAGGCGCTGAAGCAGCCGGCCCGATTGGGGGAGCGACGCCATTTAATCGAAGAAATCATCAGACACCACGTCAGCTATGAGGAGGTGGCCGAACGGGCTCTGGGAGCCTCATGGAACCGATTGAATGCTACAGAGCGGCAGGAATTCGTCCGCCTCTTTGTTCAATTACTGCGAGACACGTTGGCAAGCAAGATCGATCAATATTACGACGAACGGATCGTGTATCTGTCTGAACGACGCAACGGCCACTTTGCGGAGGTGAGAACCAACCTTGTGGGATCAAAGGTAGATACTTCATTAGATTTCCGGTTGGGGAGTCAGTCTGGCCATTGGCTCATATACGACGTGGTCATCGATGACGCCAGCATGGTCAGAAACTACCATGCGCAGTTTAACCGTATTATTCGCGATGATTCCTACGGGGGACTCGTGAAAACGATGAAGCAGAAGGGTGTGGTCGTCAAAGTGTTTGAGAGGACGCCACCTGACGTCGCACTGTCGTCGATGCACATTGCTCCTCGGTAAGAGAACTTCTTTTTGCGCCACCAACCTATTTTTCTTCACCATTCACAATTGCCGACGGACTCCTTGAAGGCTCGACCGCCGTCTTTTTGTGAGAAAGGCGGTGGTCCATGGCG
>DATIGH010000115.1:0-5610 GCA_035454845.1 Nitrospira sp. | reverse complement strand
CGCCAGCTTCCGCCCCACCGACAGCAGAATCGGCTCCTTGTCGCTGACAACTTGGAGGCACTCTTGAACGCGAGCAACCAGCTTGTCATTGTAATCACCGCAAAACCCTCGCTCGGAGCCGATAACAAGATAGAGTCGCCTACCCTCTTTTCTGCGCGGCATGGTTTCGGGGTAAAACCTGAGAAAATCGGTTCCCGCCGCATGCATCGTTGACACAACCCGTTCCTGTGCAGACAACAGGCGCGTCAGTTTCTGCGTCTCCATCACCGCAAGGTTTTTCATGGCGCCCATGATGTCGCCGATCTCATCGAGCGAACGGATGTGGCCTTCGATGTCACGTCGTTTGCTCATGTGGGCCTGTGTTCCTCGAGCCAATGACCCATGGCTTCTGTCCATTCCTCATCGCGACTCTCCAGCCCGAGATTGCTCTCTCTCACGCGCCCGGCCAAATGATCGAGCAAGGCAGAGATCGACTCCGGAGAGACCTTGTCGAACAGACCGTGATTGAACGCCGTCAGCCAGGCCAAGTGAAACTCGATGGGCAGCGGGGACAGCCGGTCCTGTTTCAACAATTCCCGCAGGACTCGGCCGCGTGCGATCTTCGCTTCCATGGACGCCTCAAGGCGCGACCCGAACCTCGTGAACACCTCCAACTCGAGAAATTGGAGATAATCGAGCTTCATCCGCCCCGCTTTCTCCTTGATTCGCGGATGCTGGCTCTTCCCTCCGACTCGAGACACCGATTTCGTCACATCGATCGCGGGAAGAATGCCCGACGCGAAGAGACGCTTATCGAGATAGATCTGCCCGTCCGTGATTGAAATCAAATTCGTCGGAATATAGGCGGCAATTTCTCCCTCCTTCGTCTCCACGATCGGCAAGGCCGTCATGCTGCCACCTCCTTGTGCCGCGGCGAGACAGGTCGAGCGTTCGAGGAGACGGGAGTGAAGGAAGAAGATGTCGCCCGGATAGGCCTCGCGCCCTGGCGGACGATGGAGCAGCAACGAGAGCTCACGATAGGCTTCCGCATGGGTGGTGAGATCGTCGTAGATCACCAGCGTATCCTTGCCCTGCCACATCCAGGTTTCAGCCACGGCGCATCCGGCGAACGGAGCGAGGAACTTGAGGCCGGGCAAGGACGTCGCCTCCGCGACGACGAGGGCGGTATGGTCCAATGCACCGTACCGCCGGAGGGTCTCGATCGTATCGACGACGCTGGACCGCTTTTGTCCGACCAAGACGTAAACACAACACACCCCTTGGCCTCGCTGATTGATGACCGTGTCGATGGCCAACGAGCTTTTTCCCAATGCGTTGTCGCCGATGATCAATTGGCGTTGGCCCTTGCCAATCGGAATCAGCGTGTCAACGATCTTGTTGCCCGTATAGAGAGGTTTATGGACGAAGTCGCGCTCCGTAATCGGCGGTGAAAGAAGGTCGAGCGGACGTTGGGCCGTACACTCCGGCGGCTCCAACCCGTCGAGCGGGCTCCCCAACGGGTCGATGACCCGTCCGATCAGAGCATCCCCTGTTGGAATGCCCATCCGTCGACCGGACAGATGAGCAATTGTGCCGGCGGTCAGGCGGCTAGTCTGTTCAAGGAGGATGGCGCCGACAAGGTGGTCCTCCAACTGGAACACCATCGCGCGACTGCCGTCTTCGAGGTCCAGAATCTCATCCATCGCGGCGGAGGGCAGTCCTTCGATCCACGCAATCCCATCCCCAACTGCCACGACGGTTCCCTGTTCGGACACCCGCAGGCCGAACCGATAGTTGCGGAGCCGCTCGGCCTGACCCGTTAGCAGCTGATTCGATATGGTTGGTTGACTAGGCATGGCGTAGGGATTCGGCAAAGAAGCTCAATTCGTCCTCCACGTTAGCGCGGAGCACCCAGGATCCTACACTGATCCGAACGCCGGCGATGAGATTCCTGTCTTCAAGAAACTCGCACGTCACCTCCCGTCCTATCAGGGCTCGGCAGGATTGACAGAGGGCTTCCCTCTGGGCCTTGTCGAGCGGGTACGCGCTCGTGATGTTAATCGAGAGTGCTGCAGTGCCCGGATCGGCTCGGATGTTCTGCATCTGGCTATCGGGCAAATGCGGAAGGTCCTGCATGACCATGTCGACGATCCTCCGTTCCAGCTCTGGTTGAGCAACACGAGATAGCAGTCGACTCGCGAACGTTCTCCCTTGCACAATAGCGGTAGTTTCGGCCTGCTGCATGAAGTCTTTCATGCGTCGCTGGTCGACCGCAGCGGCCTTTTCCCGCTCCCTCATGAGGTCATTGCGCAGATCTTGCAGCAGCCGAGTCCGCTCGCCGTTGACTTCCTCGTGCAACTGTGCGCGCGCCTTCTCCCGTTCCTGTTCCCATTCCGTGAGGCGATTCTCGTATTGAATCTGTAACGCCTGTGCAGCGCTGCGAGTCACTTCTGCATCCGACAGCGTCTTCTGGATGGCAGCCTTGCGCTGGGCGATCACGTTCATCACCGGTCGATAGAGAAACCGGTTGAGAATCCAGATGAGGACCAGAAAGTTGATCAGTTCGAGTACGAACGTCATCCAGTCCAGTTCCACGGATCACCCTTTCTCAGTTCATCACCGACGCGGGGTGGAGCGCCTCCGCCACCGACCGGTCATGGTTTCAGCATGTACTCGAGTAACGGATTTCTGAATAGAATGATCAGGACGATGACCAGACAGTAGATCGCCAACGATTCAATCATGGCCAGGCCGATGAACAGAGCCCGGGTAATCGAGCGCTCTGCTTCCGGCTGCCGCGCCAGCGCTTCCAATGCCTGACTGATCGCGCGCCCCATCGCCATCGCCGGAATCATGGTTCCGATGGCAATGGCCAAGGCGGCGACGACGGTCGAGGCGAGGGCAAACCAGCTCATGTCACGCATGATCAATCACTCCTGTGCTTGAGGTTGTCGCGATTGCTGCGAGTGGATGGCGCCCCCGATATAGATCAAGGCGAGCATGCCGAAGATATAGGCCTGGATCACTGCTTCGATGATGTGCAACATCAACAATGGGATCGGCACCAGAAAGCCCGCGACGAGGAGTACCAGCAGCGCCGCCATTTCGAGGCTCATCATGTTGCCAAACAGCCGGATGGCCAGGGCCAGGGTACGAGTGAGTTCGCTCATCAGATGGAACGGCAGCATGAGCGGCATTGGAGCCAAATAATGACGAAGATAGGCCCTGATCCCTTCTGAACGGATGCCGAACCAGTGCACCGACAAAAACACCATGACGGCCAATGCCGCCGTCGTCGACAGGTTCGCGGTCGGAGCGTCGACACCAGGGATCAGACCGGAGAGGTTCGCCACCATAATGAAGAGCCAGAGGGTGGCAATAAATGGGAGTAGTTGCCTGGTCTGAGCTGGCAGCACGGCTCGAATGGCGTCATCCGCTGCACACAGCAAGCCTTCCAGCACCACTTGCACGGGACCGGGTTCAAGGCTCAACTTTCTTGTCGCAATCCACGATCCTATGCCAAGAACCAGCATAATCCCCCACGTGGTGAGGACCGGTGCTGACACCATCACCGGTCCTAGCTGCACCCCTGTTTCTCTCAACAGATCAGCCGGCCCCATCCGCTACTCCTTCACATTCAAATAGACGTTCAGGGCGCCAATGCCCACTCCCAAGACAATCAGGCTTAGCGTCCAACGCATCGAGTACCCCGCTGACAAACCGTCGAGCCACCGACCCACATAGGCCCCGACGATGACGGGCACGACAAACAGCAACCCCAACGTCCCGAGATAGACGGTCTGCCTCAGGAGGGTGGGTCGGTCATGTTCCGCTTGCTTCATACGGCGGATCTGCTTGGCCACTTCCTCTTTCAGTTGATTTTCGCTTTTCATGATGCAGCGTACTCCCCGCGGCCCATTCGCCAGAGGCGCTTGAACATTTCGTCTTCCAGGCGATGCACACTCTCTTTGATGCTGCGCAGCTCGCTCTCTTCCGCGACCAACTGCGCTTCGAGCGCCTGGCTGATCCTGGCATACTCATCGCCTCGGATGTATCGTCGCGTACTCAGGTAGAGGTTATTGTCGACGCAATAGAGCAGGGCGCGTGGTACAGCAAGGAAGTGCCAACGATCATCCATGGTCCGATACCGTGCGAGCCCGAAAGAGAGCACGGTCATCATCCGCGCATGATCTGCCAAAATCCCGAACAGGCCCGAATCGTCCTGGCCCACAAAACTCACGACCTGGTCGATCCGCTCGTAATGTGTCGCGTCCTGCAGATGGAGCACCAAGGCTTTCATGCGTCCACGCTTTTCATCGAGCCCCGCATGTAGCACCGATCCTCCGGCATATCATCGTACTCCCCGCGCAGGAACGCCTCGCAATCGCGGAGTGTATCCGCCAGCGGAACAGATAGACCTTTGATGCCGGTCAGTGCACCTGTGACAAAGAACGGCTGTGTCAGGTATCGCTGCAGTTTTCTGGCGCGCCGGACAATGTGTCGGTCGCTTTCAGAGAGTTCCTCGATGCCAAGCATGGTGATGATATCTTCGAGCTCTCGATACCTCGCGAGATGTTCTCTCACCCCTTCCGCAATACGATAATGCCGATCCCCAAGGACATGACGATCCATCAACTTGTTCGTGCTTTGCAGCGGATCTACAGCCGGATATATCCCCTTGCTGGCCTGGTCGCGGGTCAAAATAACTAGAGTGTCGAGGTGATTCAAAATGCCGCTCACTGCCGGATCGGTCATATCATCAGCCGGAACATAGACGGCCTGCACAGAGGTGATCGCCCCCTTCGTGGTGGAGATAATACGGTCCTGGAGTTCCGCAATTTCCGTCATCAAGGTCGGTTGATATCCGACTGTGGCCGGCATACGTCCGAGAAGACCGGAGATTTCACTCCCGGCCTGCACAAAGCGAAATACGTTGTCCATGAGAAAGAGCACATCCTTCTGGAAAGTGTCCCGGAAATATTCGGCGTACGTGACGGCAGTTGCCCCCACTCTAAACCGCACCCCAGGAGATTCGTCCATCTGTCCAAAGATCAGCGTGGTTTGTGGCATGACGCCGGCCTTCCGCATCTCATTCCAGAGTTCATGCCCTTCGCGAATCCGTTCACCCACCCCGGCAAACACAGATACCCCGCCATGCAACGCCACAATGGCATGCATGAACTCCGTAAGGAGCACGGTCTTTCCAATTCCGGCACCGCCAAATAACCCCGTCTTGCCGCCTCTGATGAACGGAAATAGCAGATCCATCACCTTGATGCCCGTCTCCAGCATCCCGCTCATCGCTTTGGTTTCGTGAAGCGGAGACGGTTTGGCCAGGATGTTGCGGAACTCTCGTGAGGGAATGGCCGGGCCCCCGTCTAACGGCTGCCCAAATAGGTTCAAGACTCGACCGAGACAATCTGGCGCCACGGGAACGTGTACGGGAGCACCCGTATCAAACACGGACATGCCGCGGCGAAGTCCGCTCGTTCGATGCAATGTGATGGCCCGCACGTGAGACTCATCAAGATGCTGATAGACCTCGAAGGTGTACGTTTCGTGATCCATCGCTGCCCACAACGCCTGATGCATGGGAGGAAGATGAGTGCACAAGATGTCGACGACAGGACC
>DATIGH010000114.1:0-5748 GCA_035454845.1 Nitrospira sp. | reverse complement strand
TTTTCGTGAGGGTATTGGACCGTAATCGGCTTATAGTGCAGCAGGTGCGACATCGTCGCCTTCATGCCGACGAGGATCTCGTAAAAAGTAATGGTCTTGAGCCAGGCTATGAATTTCTGCATGTGGGCTACCAGCTTTTAGCCATCAGCGATCAGCTCTTCTCTTGCTGACGGCTGAACGCCGAGAGTTCCTCGCTCATCCCCTCGGGAACAAATACGCCGCGATCGACGTCACCACGATGTTCCCCAGCGCGATCGGCAGCATCACCTTCCACCCAAACTTCATCAGTTGGTCATAACGTAACCGGGGTAAGGTCGCTCGGAGCCAGAAGAACAAGAAAAGGAATGTATAGACTTTCAGTGTAAACATGAAGATGCCTTCCACCCAGGCGAGTTGCGGCATCCCTAAGTACTGGGGAATTGTTCCAGGCCAGGGTGACGTCCAACCACCGAGGAACAAGGCTGCAGCCACGCAAGATACCAGTACCATGTTGGCGTATTCCGCAATGAAGAAGAACGCGAAGCGCATGCCGCTGTATTCCGTGAAAAAGCCAGCCACCAATTCGCTTTCCGCTTCCGGTAGGTCGAACGGCACTCGGTTGGTTTCGGCGACGGCCGAAATGACGTAGACCACGAAAGCAAAAATCTGCGGCGCGGGCAATGCGAATACATACCAATGCCAGAACCCACCGGCTTGCGATGCAGTGATCTTCACCAGGCTGAGCGAGCCTGCAAGGATCAGCACGCCGACGATGGCCAATCCGACGTTGAGTTCATAACTGATGACTTGAGCCGCGGACCGCAGTCCTCCCAAGAGCGAGTACTTGCTGTTAGAGGCCCATCCACCAAGAATAATGCCGTAGGCGCCGATTGAGGTGAAAGCCAAAATGTACAGAATGCCAATATTGATGTCGCTGATCACAAACGGCTGAATGGAGATGCCGAACAGCTCGATAGTCTGGCTCGGTCCGAACGGTATCACTGCGAAACCAATCAGGGCGGGCACCATGGCGAGGAGGGGTGCGAGGCTGAACATGAACTTGTTTGCGCCGGCCGGTACGATGTCTTCCTTGAAAAACAATTTCAAGCCGTCTGCAATCGGCTGGAGGATGCCGTAGGGACCGACTTCCATAGGGCCCATACGGTCCTGCATCCAGCCAAGCACTTTTCGCTCGGCAAGGGTCAGGATCATCACCGTCAACATGACGACACCCATGACGGCGGCGATTTGGGCCAACGAGACTGCCAGTCGCAAACCTAGTTCAGTCACGATTCATCTCCTCCGGGAATTCCAAGTCCTCTCCTTACCTACGGCCTCTCGCCGCTCGTCTCGAGCCGGTTGATGTTGACTTGTGTACATCTGAAATAAGGAACCTTCGTGACCGGGTCGATCGCGCAGTCAAACATCGCTGAAACGTGCTGCGCAAAGTGATCGGGGAACCACACCGTCCCCGGTGGGACGCGTTCCATCAGTTTGACAGTCGTCGTGAGCTCGCCTCGATGGTTCGATACCCGGACACGATCACCATCGGCAATGCCCAGGCGCCCCGCTTCGGCCCGGTTCATCCGAAGGACAGCCTGCTCTTCGAGTTGAAGTAACCCCTTTGCACGGGTGGATAGTTTCCCCGAGTGAAACAGGCTTTGAGTCAGACGCATATGCCACGCGACTCCCTCGGTCGATGGCCGACGCGGGGCCAGAGTATAGCGACTAGGGAGGTCCTCGCGATAGCCCCCTCGTAGATACCGTTCGACAACTGCCGGATCGACCTTCGGCGGAATGGGCGTTGGACCAAGCAGACCATAGCCGGGAATCAGGCTGCGGATTTCTTTAAGCACCTCTTTGCTTTCGCCGTACTCGAGGGGTGTGCCTACCAGGATTGAGAGCGCGGACAGAATCTCCCAGTCCGGCCGGCTTTCGCCCGTCGGTTCGATGGCGGGACGGACCGCTTGCACATGGCCCTCTTCGTTCGTCCAGGTGCCGGCTTTTTCGAGCGGTGCCGCGGCCGGGAAAACCACCTGCGCCAGCGCGGCAGTCTCGGTGAGAAAAAGCTCTTGGCAGACCAGCAGCTCCAGGCTTTTCAGCGCCCCGGCGACATCCATGTGAGACGGCAGGCTTCCGACCGGGTTCTCACCCACCACCACCATGGCTTTTAAGGTGCCGGTCCGGGCCTTGTCGATCATGTCATTCAGGGTGGCACCGGCGGTGTTCGGGAGGTCTGCCTTCCACCCGCGAGCCATCATCGCTCGTTCGTCGGCAGCGGCGACCTTCAGCGCGCCTGGAAGCAGTTCAGCCACGGCTCCCATCTCGACGGCGCCCTGATCATTGTTTTCTTCGGCCAGCGGCGCGAATCCGCACCCGGGCTCGGCGAGCTTTCCTGTCAACAGGAGAAGATCAAGCAGATTCAGGCAGGCGCCATGGCCGCCGGCGCTCCGCAACAAATCCTGGCCGGCCACCACCACGACCCGCCGGCCTTGAACAATGGTCGCGGCCATCTCGAGAAATCGATCTCGACTGGCTCCGGTGGCCGCTTCGAGGTTCGTCCAGGTCAGTTGCCCCAGCGCCTCTGAGACGGCCGAGACGTATTCCGCCGCTCGGCTTTGCAATGACGGATCCACGTGCCGGCCGTCGACGACCCCTTTGAGCAGGCCGAGGAGTACCTCGCCGAAGTGAGCCGTCGGAACACCGATGTGCTGCTGGGCCAGGTTGGTAATATTGCTGATCGAGTCGATGCCCGGCTCTGTGGCTTCGATCGTCAACAGGCGAGCCTGTCGTTTCTTGACCGCTTCCTTGACTCTGAGGCCCGCAACCGGATTGGTTTCCGTGATGCTGGTACCGACGAGGAGGAGGACATCGGCATCGACGATGTCTTCGAAGGTGACGGTCCAGCGATGCGTCCCTTGCACGCGGCGCATCGCCTGCACGCCGTTGACATGACCGTAACGTGCGCTGCTGTCGAGATTGTTGGTGCCGATGACGAGCCGCATGAACTTCTGGAACAGATACAAGTCCTCGTTCGTACAGCGGCTGGAGATCAATCCCCCAAATGCGTCGGCGCCGTGGGCCTCCTTGAGGCGAGCGATCTGCTGCGCGGTGTACCCAAGCGCCTCTTCCCACGTGGTCTGCACAAGGACGCCGTTCTGCCGGATGAGCGGCTTGGTAAGGCGCTCCGGGTGATTCGTGGCATGAAACCCAAAGAACCCGCGTACGCAGAGGTCGCCATCATTACGCCCCGCTCCGTAAGAGGAATTGACTTCGATCAGTTGATTGTCCTTGGTCTGGACGGTGATCTGGCACCCGTCCCCGCAGTATTGGCAAATGGTATCCGCACGCTTCAGCATCCACGGCCGGTATTCATACATGGACAAGCGGCTGGTAATCGCGCCCACCGGACAGATCTGGACACAGCCGCCGCAAAATTCACAGTCGAGCGGATGCGGCCCGAACGCTTTGATCTCCGTCATCGTGCCGCGGCCGGCCGGGGCCAGGGCTTTGACGTCCATCACTTCGTCGCAGTACCGGACGCAACGCAGGCATTGGACACACCGGTTCATCTGCGTTTCGATGACCGGACTAAAATATTCCTTTTGGAAAATGCGTTTGGTTTCGATAAAACGGCTGTCCGTGGCGGTGTACTCGTGAGAGAAGTCCTGAAGATCGCACTTGCCCCCCTGATCGCAGACCGGGCAATCCAGCGGATGGTTGGCCAAAATGAATTCGAGCACCGACTTGTGCGCATCGTTGACGACGGTGGTCGCCGTTCGCACGGACATGCCGTCGGTCGCGACGGTACTGCACGACGTCTGCAGCTTGGGCATTTTTTCGATTTCGACCAGACACATGCGGCAGTTGGCATCCGGCTTCAGCTTGGGGTGGTAACAGAAGTGGGGAATCATGACGCCAACACGCCGAGCGGCTTCGATCACGAGAGTGCCCTTGGGCACGGTGATTTCAATGCCGTCGATGTTCAATCGAACTGTTTCTTTTGAATCAGCCATAGTGTTCGTCGCGCGTCGTTCGTGAAGCGTGAAACGTGAAACCGGAAGGGCAAGAACGAATCATGCGATCTTCCTTCTGTCGAGATACGAGATACGCTTCACGACGAACATCATTGCTTTACGCCGGCCGACACAGGACGAAGCAAATTAGACGCTTCGGCTTCGTGAATCAGCGCAATGTACTCGGGCCGCCAGTATTTCAGCGTGCTCATGATCGGTGCGACCTCGGCGTCCCCGAAGGCGCAAACCGTCCGACCGGCGATGTTCTTGCAAAGATCCGTGAGTGTCTCGAGGTCCTGTGCGCGCCCACGTTTCGCCACGATGCGGCGCATCGTCTGCACCAGCCAGGAACTGCCTTCCCGGCACGGGGTGCACTTGCCGCAAGACTCGTGATAGAAAAACTCCATCAAGCGCAACGCCGCCCACACCATGCTGGTCCCTTCTTCCATGACCGTCACACCGCCGGACCCCAGCATCGAGCCGGCGGCCGCGACCGATTCGAAGTCCATTTTCACGTCAAGGTGATCGGGCGTGAGAAACGGAGCCGAGGCGCCGCCCGGAATGAAGGCTTTCAAGGGCTTGTCCGAGCGCATGCCGCCGGCATGCTCGTAGATCAACTCCCGGAACGTAATGCCCATCGGCACTTCATAGTTTCCCGGGCGCTTCACATGCCCGCTGACACAAAAAATGCGCGTGCCCGTGCTCTTGGGCGGAGAACCGATGGCCGCAAACCATTCGGGTCCTCGATTGATGATGTGCGGGAGGTTCGCGAGCGTCTCCACGTTGTTGACGACAGTCGGCTTGTTATAGAGTCCGTGCGTGGCCGGAAAGGGGGGCTTGACGCGCGGCAGGCCGCGTTTGCCTTCCAGCGATTCGAGCAATGCGGTTTCTTCTCCGCAAATGTAGGCACCGGCCCCTCGATGTACCCAAACGTCAACCGTGACGCCGGTCTCTTGAATGTTCTTGCCGATGTAACCTGCCCGGCGGGCCTCCTCGATCGCCTCTTCCAGAATTCGGGCGCCCAAGACGAATTCGCCTCGTATGTAAATGTAGGCGGTCTCGGCTCCGATCGCATAACAGGCCAGCACGATCCCTTCCAAGATCTGGTGGGGATCACGCTCGATCAACTGGCGGTCCTTAAAGGTTCCGGGCTCGCTTTCGTCGGCATTGCAACAGAGATAGCGGGGCCCCTCGTAATCCTTGGGCAGAAATCCCCACTTCACGCCGGTTGGGAAACCGGCCCCGCCGCGTCCTCGCAGACCGGACTTGATCACGAGTTGGGTAACGTCGGCGGGCGCAACCTTGACCAGGATTTTCTTAAGTGCCTGGTAGCCGCCCGTTTGTTCATACTCGGCCAGGGTTCCGCTATAGCCGGGCTGACTCATGTTTCTCAGCAGAATCAATTCATGCTTGGGCATTGTCTTCTCTTGTGAAGCGTTGTTCGTGAAGCGTGAAGCGCAGGATGACTTCTGCCTCTTTCCACTTCGAAAGACGGGATACGTTTCACGTTTCACGCCCCCGGCTTGCCGGGGCCGGTTCCGGCCACATGAACGGACCGGTCTTCAACGCGCACGAACCGGTGGTCCTCAGGTCCGATATAATGCGGTCGAGTTTGTCTTCCGTCAGCCGCTCGTAGTAATCGTCGTTGATCTGCATCATCGGCCCCGTGCCGCACGCGGCCAGGCATTCCACCGTGGAGAGCGTGAAGGCACCATCGGAGGTCGTCTCGCCGGGGCCGATCCCGAGCTTGGTT
>DATIGH010000113.1:0-7789 GCA_035454845.1 Nitrospira sp. | reverse complement strand
ATCGATCTCAAATCGGAGTTGGTATTCGTCGGTGATGAAGGGACGACTGAAAGCCGAGGCGCCACACGCCGTCGAGGGATAGAGGCTGCTATGCGAGGCCAGCTCTGGGGACCGATTTATGTCAACGGCAGCATTACCTGGTCCAAAGCAGAATTCAACAATGGAGATGCGATCCCTTTGGCGCCTGAGTTCACCGCTTACGGGGCACTGCTCCTGCAGTGGCCGGAAGGTCTGCGGTCGCAGATCCAGGCGACCTATCTCGGCGTGCGGCCGCTGACCGAAGACCGGAGCGTGAAGGCGCCGTCATGGATTGACATCGATCTTTCGGAACGATACGTCTTGCCCGTCAAACTGCCGCACGGCCGGTTAGAGGCCTTCCTGTTTATCCAAAATCTCCTCAACACGAAATGGGAGCAGGCGACGTTCTTCTTTGAATCGCGCTTACGCGACGAGGCAGCCGGTGTCAATGATATCCATTTCGTGCCCGGGAATCCGCGATTTTTTATGGGCGGGCTTGCGTGGTATTTTTGAGCTGCTCCAAGGCAAAAGTTGAATGGTCAATGAGAAAGGTGTAATTGTCAAAATTCTATGCGTCAGGTTCTCCCACAGTCCTATTTCACTCGCTCGACGCTTGTGGTCGCACGATCACTGTTGGGCAAATATCTGGTGAAACAGAACGGCATAGGCACCATGGCGGGAAAGATCATTGAAGTGGAAGCCTACGTTGGACCACATGATCTGGCCTGTCATGCTTCGAAGGGACGGACGCTCAGAACCGAGGTCCTCTTCGGCCCACCGGGCATCGCGTACATCTACTTGATTTATGGCATGTATCACTGCTTGAATGTCGTCACCGAAAAGGCGGATTTTCCTGCAGCCGTGTTGATCAGAGCCGTGGAAGTCGATGGCCACTTGATCGATGGGCCCGGACGGCTGTGCCGCGCCTTCTCGATCGACCGCTCATTGAACAGGATCGACATGACGACTCGACAGGATCTTTGGTTCGAAGACCGGGGAGCCAGGATTCCACGCGAGAAGATCGGTACATTTCCCCGCATCGGTGTCGGATATGCAGGAAAGTGGGCAGACAAGCCCTATCGGTTCAGACTCGCCGAGTACTGACGCGCCGGAGAGCCGAGTTGTGTTCGCCTCAGCCCACACAAATGAAAAAGGGAGCGGCCCGCGAGGACCGCTCCCTGTGCTGACACGTTGGATAAATGCGATTACTCGATCTTGCGATCGCCCGTAATCTTAGTGGCAGAGGTGACGGGCGGATTGATCTGGATCTGGGGCCCCTGAACTTTGGGAAGCCGGCCGGCTCCCTCGGTCCCCGTGATCCGATCATTGTCAGTTTTCTTCAAATTCTGCTTAACATGCTTGTCGTCGAAGGCGGCGGCTTTCGTCAATGTGGATTCGCCGCGGGCATCCGATTGGCCAGGATCATTGGCTGTCGGCTGTCCGTTGACCGGACTGCCGCTGTTCTTCATCGGATAGCCCTCATGCTTGGGCAGCAGTGCTGGGTTGGCCGACGCCATGGAGAGAGCAAACAGGACACTGGAAACCATCGCAACAGTGCCGAATAAGAGCTTCATACCCATCTCCTTTGAATAATGGTGGCCGAAGATTGCTGTAGCCGAGATCAGCTGCGAAACAAGTGGGCGGGATCATATCCAGAGGGGGGCCGGGCTGTCAAGAGTGCAGACACTTGTCGTTCGTGAAGCGTCTTTCGTCGAGGGGAGCGTATAGCGTATGGCCTATAGCCCGTAATCGAACAGAACCCATCTTCCCGGGCTTGTGCGATAAGCCATTGGCCATACGCTCTTTTATCACCGCCGGTGGGGACGTCGGCTGCGACCACGGTGACGGAACGAAGGCCCGCGGCTCACTCCAGGCAGACGGATAGTGACCGTCGTTCCTTCGCCCGGCGCACTGCCGATCGCGATGGAACCGCCGTGCTCTTCTACGATTTTCTTCACGGTCGCCAGCCCCAGTCCTGATCCGGCCTTCTTCGTTGTAAAAAACGGCTCGAAGACGTTATCTACGATTTCCGGCGGAATTGGCGCTCCGTCATTTTTGATGAGAATGTGATCCTCGATGCCTCGTCCCGCCCGATGCTGGGTCACGTTTATTGTGAGCTGACCGCCCGGCGTCATCGCTTCACAGGCGTTCTTGAAGATGCTGAGAAAGACCTGCTGCAGCTTGGCCTCATCTCCGCGCACCGGCGCGAGAACCGCCGCATACTCCTTCGTGACATGAATTCTCGTGACTTCGAGATCGGTGGCCACCACGGTAAGTGCGCTTTCGATGACTTCCGGAACACGGACAAGGCGCCGATTGAGTTCGAGCGGTTTGGCAAAGTCCAGAATTTCATTGAGAATCGCCTCGACTCGCATCAGATCGCGCATGGCGTTTTCCACCCGCGTTTGAGGGTCGAAGTCGAGCACACCTTCCCCAGTGACTTCCTCTAACTGGGCGCGAATCGAGCCCAATGGCTCGCGCACTTCTGTAGCAAGAAACGCACTGAATTCCCCAATCGCTGCCTGGCGTTCTTGCTTACGAATCATCGGTTCCAACGACACAGAGGGCGCTAGAGCGGGTGTTGTAGAGGTGCCGACGTCATCGGCTGTCGGAGCAGCTGCAGCCGGCGCCGGCGCCGGAGCTTGAAGCAGGTCGGCAAGTTTGAGAATGAGCGGTTCCAGCGTTCGCGCATCCGTCGGCTGGTAGCGATCCGGTTCACGCGATGCGAGCGTCACAGTGCCGCCCACTTGTCCCCTGACAAAAAACGGAAAGACCAAAGAAGACTGGAACCGGTCTTTGAACAATTGCTTATGATCGAGGAACCGACCTTGTGTGCTAGCCAGGTCATGATCCACGCGTGGCTTGCGATGACGAATCGCCCATCCGGCGGCCGAACTGTCCAATGCGAGCCGATGACCGGGCCGCATGTCCTTTTTGCCGTCCTTGTGGTCACCTTTGAGATCACCGGCCATGCCCAGGACTTCCACGTTGCCGGCGATCGGATCGTAGTGGCAGACCCAAGCCCGATCATAGGTCACCATCTGGTTCGCATCGGTGAGCACGGCTGTAATCTGTTCCTGAAGCTGGGGTGTCAGCTGCGAGGCCGGTGCCGTGTAGATGGCGGCGGGAGAAGCAGCCGTGGGCGCTTCTTGATTCACCAGCGGACGACTCAGCACCACGTGCATATCAAAGAGCTTGTCGCGGTCCAACGCTTTCGTGACGTCGTCACTGGCTTGATCCATCAGACCGCGTTCCTTCTTGGTGAACGCCGCGCTTTCCTTTCGTCCGATCACCAGGAAGCCGTAAGTCCGATTCCGGTACTTGAGTGGGACACCCAGAAGAGATTTCGCCCCAGGCGTCACCATTCGTAGGCGCATCGTGCGGCTTCCATCCTGGTCTTGGGTTCCCGAGGTGACGACCGAGGGAGCGGACAGCGTGCGCAAGATGGCTTGGACGTCTCGTGTCGTGAAGCCACGGGCGGCATGGCCGACGAGAGGACCGTTTTCACGGTGGAAGATGGCGGCCAGGGCCGAATCCACCGGCAAATCATTGAGGACCGAAGTGAGCGTCCGCTGAAGCTGGGTTTCGGCAGGTAGTTTACTGTGCGGCGTAGTGGTCGGTGTCATCTCTCACTGATGGACAAATGCGCGCATTGTAGCAATGCCCTGGAGGCAATTCAACGAATCGTCGGTTATTCTGGAGGATTGATGACTTTCGGCTGACGCGGTTCCGTGCGACGGATTTCGACCTGGCGGTAATCACCCGTGAAAAGGTTCAGGACGCTTGTAACGATGCTGATCACGAGAGCACCCCCGACAGCCGGCCAGAACCCTGTGACGGTGAAGCCTTTCACGACATAGGCCGTGAGTTCCAACAGCAAGGCGTTGACAATGACCAGAAAAAGTCCTAGCGACAACACGATCAGCGGCAACGTCAAAATTAATAAGATCGGCCGTAACAGCAGATTCAACACGGTGAGCACGAGGACGGCGGCAACCCCCGCACCAAAGCTGTCGGCTTCAAGTCCCGGCACGGTAGCCACAGCCAAAAAGACGGCGATGCCGGAAATGAGAAGCCGCACCAGCGTCGCGTGAAGCCCCCCGCCGAAGAACGCGGTCTGCGTATGCTGTGAATAGTGTATCACGCGCACGATGTTCCTTACGGAGCAGGCGTTGTCCCTGGAGCCTCCTGGCTGAGCGTTGGTGCCGGCGGCGTCGGCTTTTTCATGGACGAGAAGTGCACTTCCGTTGCAGTGAGGGCCTTATCATCCTTAATCGCTTCAATCACTACCCGGTCGCCCACCTCGGGCAGATTGGTGCTTTTGGGTCGGTCTTTTTCCTTGAACCGAGTTTGTTTATTGATTTGGACTTCAACGGTGGTTCCCTTTTGGGTTTTGACCTCAAGATGTTTTGCGTCGATGGCGACAACGGTGCCCAACACGTGTTGACCTGTTCCGTGAGCAAAGGCTGTTGAAGCGAGGGTCATACACAGCGCTGCCAAGACGAATCGATACAACATGACATTCGCTCCTTCCTCATGTCCGATGAACTAATGATGATGGCCTTCGGAGGCTTTCGCGGCAGCGGCGTCGTCTCCCAGCAAAAACTGGTCGAAGGCCGCCTCCTCAAGACGTTCTTTTTCCGTCTTGGGGTTGAGTGCTTTCATCTCGTCCAATTCCTCCTGCGTGAGTTGCGGCAAATGGCGGATAAAATGCACCAGCTTCCAGCTATCGAGGTCCTTCTCGGGGTCGCCGCTTCCCCATGCCGGCATCGCCGTAAAGCGGATCCCATTGTGGATGACCCAAAAGAGTTCACCGTCCGACAAGGACTGAGTATCGGCCAGGCGCAAGTCCGGGGACTTCGGATAAACGTTCTTGCCGATGGGGGTCTGCCCACTTCCGTCGTTGGCATGGCATATTGCACAATGATCGGCAAAATGGGCACGGCCCTCTTTTAAGACTTCCGCGTTCAGCGGGACCGGGTTGGCGGCGTTCCGTTGTTGAATGGGAATGGCCAAATGGCGGATTTGCCGCGCCATCATCACTTCCAGGGCGTGGGGTTCAGTCTTTGCGCTGAACCCGGTGGTAAACAAGCGATAACTGACCCACCCGACTAAGCCCAAGCCCACGACGATGACCATGACGACTGCGCCAAGTAGCTTCGCCTTCATGCCGTCCTCACCACTATACAAACTCCATGAACCGGATTACCACCGGTAGCGATACATGAGGAATGTGAAATATCCACTGTTGGATGGGAAGCCGGATACCATACTTCCATTTAATATTGCACATTCCTCTTTGTCCATCTCGCATTGAGATTAGGCGTAGCCGTGCGACCGGAACCAGCGAACAGCCTTTTCGAGCGCAGTTTCTGGCGGCGTCTGAGGAATGTCCAACTCACGGATCGCTTTGCTGCAATCGTAGTGCATACAGTACTTGGCCATTCTGACACCTTCAAGCGGAATACGGGGCGGCTTTCCCGTCAAATCGGCCATCCATTGATTCGCATAGGCGAGAGGCAGCACCAAGGAACGAGGCAGTCGGACCGAGGGCGCTTTGACACCGGTCAGCGCACTGAGTATATGGAACACTTCCTTCAACATGAGATTCTTACACCCGAGTATGTACCGCTCGCCCTGGCGGCCCTTTTCCATGGCCAGGAGGTGTCCCGCGGCGACGTCATCGACGTCGACGATGTTCATGCCGGTTTCGATGTAGGCGGGCATCCGACCTTTCATGAAGTCTACGATCACCTGACCTGTCGGCGTCGGCCTCACATCTCCGGCGCCGACCGGAGCGCTCGGGTTCACGATCACGACCGGGAATCCCTCCTTTGCGAGTTTTAGCACTTCTTGTTCGGCCAGATATTTCGATCTCTTGTAATGGCCGGCCATTTGGTCCAACGAAACGGGCGTGTCCTCGGTGCCGAGTCCGCCGCCCGCCGGCAATCCGATGGCTCCGATCGTGCTGCAGTACACGGTGCGCTCGATTCCAGCCAGGCGAGCCGCGGTCAGCACGTTGCACGTGCCGGTCACGTTGACGTCATAAAAAATGGCGGGATCCTTGGCCCAGAGGGCATAGTGGGCGGCGACGTGATACAACTGCCGACAGCCGGCCAGAGCCGGCCGGAGCGAGCCCGGGTTGAGTAAGTCGCCCTCAACCCGTTCGACGGAAAGTCCTGACAGATTTTGGCCATCCGATGTGGACCGTACGAGGACTCTGACATCGACCCCTGCCTTGAGAAGCGCGCGTGCGACGGCGCCTCCGACGAAGCCGGTTGCGCCGGTGACGAGAACTTTCATCTTGAGAACGTGAAGCGTGAAGCGTGAAGCGTGAAGCGTAGGGGATGGGACTTGTGGCTGCAATGAGATGTCATGCGCTTCACGAGATACGTTTCACGAACGACGGTTAGTTTTTGCGCGCCGTGATGTACCGGGCTAGGTCGCGGAGCGGATCGGCGGAAGCGCCAAAAGAAGACAGACGAGCAATAGCACGGGTGGCGCACTCGTCGGCCAATCGTTTCGCTCCCTCGACGCCATAGAATGCGGGGTAGGTTTTCTTGCCGCGTTCGGCGTCGGTATTAGGATTCTTGCCGAGTTCCTCGCGGGTACCGGTCACATTCAGCACGTCGTCGGCAATCTGGAAGGCGAGGCCGACGTCTTCCGCGAACCCGGTCATATCGTCGAGTTGGCGGTCATGGGCGCCGCCTGCAATCGCGCCCATCCGCACGGCGGCTCGGATCAACATGCCGGTCTTATGCTTATGGATGTTTTGCAGCGTGGGCAAATCGATGTCCTGATGTTCAGCCTGAATGTCAAAGACTTGTCCTCCGACCATGCCCATGTTGCCCGAACCGAATGCCAGTTCTTGGAGAATCCGCACCTGACGTATAGGATCACAGCCTTTCATGAGGTCCGGACGGCTGATCAGATCAAAGGCCATGGTGAGGAGGGCGTCTCCGGCCAGAATGGCCATGGCCTCTCCGTACACTTTGTGATTGGTGGGCTTTCCCCGTCGGAAGTCATCGTTGTCCATGGAAGGCAGGTCATCGTGAATCAGTGAATAGGTGTGGATCAGTTCCAGCGAACAGGCCACGGCCATAAGACCAGACGGTGGCGGACCCAACGCTTCGGCAGCGGCGATGGCGAGAATCGGCCTGACCCGTTTACCTCCGGCGAGGAGGCTGTACCGCATGCTTTCATGGAGCGTGACCGGTGGCGTGGCGGCCGACGGGGTCACTTCGTCCAGGAAGCGATCCACTTCAAGGCGCTTCTGTTCGAGATAGTCCTTGATGTTCATGGGGAAATCCCAATCTTGCGGTAGAAAACGCGAACCTCGGCGGAGAGTAACAAACGGTCTGGGGGGTGTCAAACAGTGAACCGTGCTTGTCAAAGAGCCGCCGCAATCTCATCTCCCGCAGCGACCCTCCCGGACGCACCCGAGTGGAACCTGCGCACTGACGCTGACGAATCAGCGTCTACTGTGCCCTTCTGGAATTCCTTCGCCTGCGGTCAAAGACCGCCGTGGCTCAGTCAGTTCCAGCTTTCCCTCTCGGCTCAGTGTTGGTGGGTCCCCGGTCCTCCGATGACGGTTGCTGCGGTCTCTGCCAAGCGTTTAAAGAGGGAAAGTGAGACTAGCAAGATTAACTGCCGTGAGGGTATACTGCCGTTCCATGAGCATCAGGAAAGCGGGCGGAGACTGGGAGCCGATGCTGCTCCCCATCGAGCCGCGCTATTGCAAAGTGTGCAAGCAAGGGTTGTATCGGGATAA
>DATIGH010000112.1:0-32278 GCA_035454845.1 Nitrospira sp. | reverse complement strand
GCCCGGCCAATTGGTCGGTGGAATAACTGGGATCGAAAAAGGCGAGCGCGTCCACTTTACCGGCGAATTTGAGCCAGGCAGGTATGGATTGATCTGCTTCGTCCCGGATGCAGAGACCGGACGGCCGCACTTCCTTCACGGTATGACGACCGAATTCACGGTTGAGTGAGCGCACGCTCAAGGTCGAACGAGGGCTGGTAAGACAGAAAAGTCCGGTCAGAGTTTAGAACCTGACCGGACTTTGCGCGCTGGTCGGGAAGCGGCCTCGCAGGGGGCGTCTTAGTTTTGACGCAAGACATTGCCCATCGTCGGGCAGGTTGTGTGACGGCTACTGAGGCCTGGAGACGCTTTGCGGCAGGCCGCTGCGGAATTTCTCCCTCTCAGCCTGTTGTTCCTCGACCAGTTTGTAGGCGACGTAGTACTTATAGATGTTGGCCACATACGTGACCGTTTCCTCACCGATTCGTCGCGCGGCGATGATCTCGACGTTGTTGAACCAAACGTTCGGATCGAGCCCACGTTGCGCCGCTTCCTTCCTGAGTTTCTGGACACGGGCTGGCCCGCAATTGTAGGCAGCAAATGAGAAGAGGATCTTGTTGCGCGTGTCCATGGGTTCGTTCTCAAAAAATTGGTCCCGCACGAACCGCATGTACTTGATGCCGGCATGGATGTTTGGCTCCAGTAGTGTCACGTCGCCGGTCTTCATCTCTTCGGCCGTGGCAGGCATCAGTTGCATGACGCCGATTGCCCCGACGCTGCTTCGAGCATTCTGATCGAGCAGAGACTCCTGGTACCCCTGGGCGACCATCAGGAGATAGTCCATATCGTACTCAGCACCGTATTTGCGAAAGAACTCGACCGTCTTTTGGAATTTCTTGATCTCACCGGCCGATGTGGCCTGTTTCACGACTCGCGGATTGCCATCCCCGCCGTATTTCTTGAGCAACTCATTGCCGAAGGTGGATTTCCCGCCGTGCTCCTTGGCAAATGCGGCAATCTCCGCTTTCAATTGCGGACTGTTCTTCCGGATCATCCAGGCCATATCACCTCCCGCGTGGACAACGATACCTCTGTGCGGTGTGAGGTGTTTGAAGACCTTCGCCCAGAGGAGTGCTTGATAGCGATCCACCACGATAATTTCTACGAGCCCGGCATTGACCATCTCCAGCAGATCGTCGTCCTGGAGATCCTCAGGCGCGGCCTTGAGCACCACCGGTGCTTTGTGCTCTTGAACAAACCGCTCATTGAGACGCTCCAGATGAGTCCAGTAGCTCGATGACTGGCGGACGAACACCTCCTTCCCTGCAAGATCATCGAGTGATTTTAGCTCGGGCGATGCAGGTCCTGTTACCACGATTTCCCTGACTCCGTGGAAAAAAGGCGCGCCGAAATCCACCTGTTCGAGCCGTTCCTGTGTGACGGTCAAAATGCCTGCCGCGATGTCGCCGCGTCCCTCCAGAAGCCCCGGGATCAGTTGGTCGCGCGATGTGGGGATAAAGACCACATGGATAAGGATATGCTTGCCCTGAGTCTTGTAATGATTGTTGATTTCTTCCTGGAACGCCTTGAGGAGTTCATATTCGGCGCCGGTCTGTCGGGCACCATTGAGCCAGTAGGAGGTGCGGGATGGGGCCACCAGGGCGCGAATAACGCGGCGTTCGATCATCCCGTCGAGGTCTCCGGTCCAAGGCTTGAAGAGGGAGGCCTGAATGAGTTCATTCTGGCCGGGTTTAGGTTGATCCTGGGCGAAGACGGGGAGGGTGAGCGATGAACAAACGCTGACGAAGGTCAATAAGAGGATACGCTTCATGACACCTCCCCTGTGCAGCTGGGTTGTCGGATGTCCTGAGGCTTTCAAGTCGAAGGAGGCTAGCATTCACAGGTTTGCGGGTCAAGGACGTGCTCGGATCACGGGAATGCGAAGCTTTGGAAACTCCTTTATTCCTATTCTGTTTGTTTCGTTGAAGTTCGTCGACTCTGAGGAAGAAATGAGAGTTTCCCATCAGGTGCTAGCAGAGAGCCAGTACCTGTCAGAAGTGACAGTTCCTCTTCTAGTACTTCTCTGCCATAGTGTTGGCCTCTCAGCACCTACTTTTCACAAAAGGAGCCAATCATGACGAAACCAATCTTTCATCCATTCCATGGTGTATGGTTCTTAGGAGGTCTTCTCCTGGTCCTTGCATCGGCATCGTATGCTGCGGACACGCCTGCCGAAGCCACCGTCAATCCGACGCCCGAGGTGGCGGCCAATCCACCGGCTGAGGCAGCGTCCAATCCACCTCAAGTCGCGACAGAGCCACGAACTGATACAGGGATGACTTCAGCTCCTGCCGAACAGAAGGCCCCGGTTGAGAAAACAGCGATGGGGGCCTCAATGGCCACACCCGTGGTGAACGATCCCGGACGTGTCTATCTTATCAGGGGCAACCCCTTCTTCGGTCTCCACATTGACAAGTCTCTCGAAGCTGCCCGTGACGCTGAAATTGCAGGCAACATGGGACAGTCTGCAGAATTACTGGAACATGCCAAGATCTCGTTGATGCGAGCCAAAGAAGCTCAGCGGGCGGGCAATGTGCCTGGCTTGAATGAAGGGATTGCCAATTTAAGAAAAGCGTTGAGTCTCCCTCTATGGTTGATGCAAGGCTCGACTGCTGCTTCCCCCCAGGGCGTAGAACCTCAGTGTATCGATGAGCTTGAGAGACAATGCGGGGAAGTTCAGCCTGGCAGCGGGCGTATCCAACAGTGTTTTGACGACAAGATAAACAACTTCTCACCGATGTGTCAGGAGAAGCTGAAGGAAGGAAAGGCCGCGATCGCTGCCGCTATATTGGAGAACAGGCATCACAAGGAACTCACAGGGACACCCCGTGAAGAGGCTGCCGTACGTTCGGCGACTGACTTTGTTCGTGAAGCTCGTAAGAACTTCTCCCAGGCAGCTGGAAAGAAGTACGTCGAAATTCAGCCACAGAAAACCGCTCAATCAAATTGATCCGGCAGCTGTCTCTTCTGAGCGATGATCTGAGCGCTGAGAAGCCAGACACTCAGCAATAATGTGGTAGGGGTGAGTGAGGAGAGAGTGGCCTTGCTCACCCCCTCGGTGCCCGTCTAAGCCTCCCCCATGGATACTGGCTTGAATTTCCGAGGCCAGGGGTCTGGGTCTCTCGCATGCCTCACACGATCATTCCTCGAGCACCGCGGGCGATATAGTTCTTTTTCAGTTAGTGTCATGTGGCGAGGACTCACGTTTCTGCTCGCCTTCCCCAGGGTTGGCGTCGTCCTCTGATGATCACCAAAGCATTCTAGAACCACCATTCCAGCTCTTCCAAAATCTGCCGCACTTCTTCCACGAGAATATCTGACAGCGCTTTTGGCTGCGTTCGGCTTCAATGCTCTTGACCAAGACATTTGAAGCCGTCGCGGCAGCCGGCTGGCAAAATCGCCGTGTTCCTTGAAACTTTGGCTAAGTTCATTATGATGGGAAATAGGCATAACCGATTGGACCCCCGAGTGGCTCCCACTTTAACCATGTTATGGAGGTAGCCTGAATGTCATCTTCACACCTTATCTTGGTTGCCGCCCTTGTTGGTTGCATCGCTTTTCCATTCAACTCTCTTGGAGATACGGGTCCAGCCGGAGCTGTAGGGAGTGGCATTTCCCAACCAGGCCCTCGCACACTACCGACTGCCCCTTCAAAGCCAGAGATCTCCAATCCAATGGAGGGAGACATTGAAGACATTGACATAGCCCGCTATCGTCTTGCCACGGATTTTGCATCTTGCCTAAAGATGCAGCAACAAATGGTGGATGAATGTATGGTGCAGCGCGGATGGATATCAGTCCATCCTCCTGGTCAAAACCCTGGAGCTACTCTTCCTTGTCGTGCAATAAAATCTGGGAATGGGGTCTATGTCACATTTTGTCCGTAGGGGAGTCAGCGAGATGGAGTGAGCAGGGCGCCCATCTGCCCCCATTGCCGGACCCTCTCCTGGGCCCTTATAACCCGGGTCATTTTCTCAAGCAGGGGAGAATGCCCTCCTCAAGCCAGGCATATTCGCCGCTCATGATGCTCTTCGAGAGGCGATAGACGACGGTGTCTTTTTTGTGGCGACGGATTCTTCCAGCCAGAGAGAAGGGAGGATGGAGACGATCCTTGATATCTTGGCAGAAGTAGGTGACCAGCTCACGGATTCCCGGTTTTTCCCGCATCTCTGGTTGCGAGGCATACCAGAGCGTCGCGGCCATGGGGAAGAGTAACAGACTGTCGTTGACCAAATGTTGCAGGAGCAGTTGCTTGTTGTGCAGTTTTTCGCGGTGGTAGAGTGTCGCGGTCAACGTCGATCGTGTCAGGCGTCGTGATGAGGACTCCACAAAACGAACCCACCCTGCGTATTCCTTTCCAAACAGCGAAGAACCGGGATGGGAATCCAAGAACGGAAGCGAGGACAGGAACGACATATGTGCGTAATAGCGTGCCGCGGTAATCTTCTGCGAAAGCGACCCTTGTAAGATGGCGAGGCCTTGCTCCAGATACGGAGATAAGGATTCACGCGCCATCCAGATGCGAAGAATCTCGCTGGTCCCTTCCCACACGAGATTAATCCTGGCGTCACGCAGCATGCGCATCACCGGAATCGCTGGTTCACCACACTTGTGTTGCGACTCGGCAGTCATGAATCCACGCCCACCCCGCACCTGAAACAGATCGTTGACGGTCTCCCAATACCACTCGCTTCCGATAATCTTGGCTGCCGCCGACTCCAGCCGAAGGTCTCCCTTTTTCTGAGCCCAAGCTCCGCAAAAGGCCATCACGGCTTCCAAGGCCAAGGTATAGGCGGCCGCACGGCAAAGCTTTTCTCCCACGAGATTGTGCTCGCCGATCGGTTTATTCCACTGGATGCGGGTTTGCGCCCACCAACGCATGGCGGCGAGGGATTGTTTGAGTCCTCCCAAGCAGGCAGCCGGAAGAGTGAGGCGTCCGACCGTCAACGTGGCGAGAGCGATTCTCAACCCGTCTTCTTCGCTGCCAAGCCGGTTGTCAGCAGGTACGTAGACATTGTCGAACCGCGGAACGCCGTTATAGATCCCTCTGACGCCCTCAAAACGGAGACGAGTGACGGAACAACCCGGCCATTGAGTTTCAACAATAAACGCTCCGTAGCGTTTTTGCATCTTCGGGTCCTGGAGTTCCTCAGGCCGATCGACAATCCGTGCGATAACGACAAGCATGGAAGACAAAAATTCGCCGTCCCGCTTGGCTGAGTTTGTAATAAAGAATTTCTCTCCCGTGATGCGGTACCCGACGGTTCGACCCTCTGCTCTCACTCGGACAGCGTACGTTTCCACTTTGGAGATATCGCAACCGACATGTCTTTCCGTGAGAGCAAAACCTGAAATTTCACCCCCTGCAAGCCGAGGCAAATACTTGGCTTTTTGGTCCGGGGTTCCGAAAAGGCGCAGTGGCTCAGGAATCCCAATGGATTGGGCCGCAGATAACAGCACCGTCAGTGACGCGTCGACACTCCCACAGAGCGTGGCGACCTTCTGATACTCATACTGAGAGAATTCCTGTCCACCATAGGATTGGGGAATCTTGATGCCGAATGCTCCCACCCGCGCTAATGACTTAATGACTGATTCCGGGAGTTCACCCTCGTGATCGACGCGTTCGGGATCCAGCGAGAAAAGAATGGGTTTCAGTTCTTCGAGAAAGTTTGAGGCTTTTGGAGAGACTTCTGGGATAGGAACATCGGTGAAGAGATTCCAGCGGACGTCGGCTTCAAACAAACCCGCGATGAAGCCGGTGTATGCGGCCTTATCTCGAGCCGCTTCGGCTACGGCTTCGGATCCTTGGAACAGCCCTGATTTTCTCATGCCCATCTTTCCGACATGAGCCTAGAGGCATCGCGTTCGGGCCATCTTTGCTAGTGTACCACTAATTCGATGCAAAGGTCGTCTCATTAACCCGCTAACCGGCGCCTGACCCTAACGAGGGATACCCGAGTGCTTCCCAAAAAGGATGAAAATTACCAATTGCGTGGTACGATGTCAGGAGAGAGCAGTACTCCGAGTTTCCTACGGGGTTTGCACCATGCGAAATGTCGTCGTTGTTGAGGGATTTCGCACACCATTTTGCAAGGAAGGTACAGACTTTCGTGAGATAGATGCGGACGTGCTTGGCGCGTGGGTTGTGCGCGAGATGATCGCGCGATGCCAACGCTGGAATCTTCCGCTGTCCACGATCGATTGCGTATTAGGAAGCAATGTCGCCACGCCGATGCACGCAGTAAACCCAACTCGGGTTGCTGCCGTCACCGGCGGTCTTCCTCCGACCATCCCCGCCGACACAGTCGCCGGTAAAAATTGCGGCTCCGGTGTCACGGCTCTTTACTATGCGAGCCTGCGCATTCGCGCCGGCGACGTCGATACCGTGCTTGTCGTCGGCATGGAGGCGATGAGCCGGATTCCCGTGGTGTATGACCGTACGGTGGCCGAGCTGCTCCTGCAATATGGCAAATCAAGAACGTTCCGCGACTCTACCGCCTCCGCATTATCTCTCCTTCCCAAGCTGCTCAACCTGAAGCGCTATCCACCGCGTGTCGGCATCGTGATGGGTCTTACTGATCCGATGTGCGACCTGATCATGGGACAGACTGCCGAGCATATTGCCAAAGATCCCTCGTTGAATATCACGCGAGAGGAGCAGGATGCCTTCTCGATTCGATCGCACAAGCTGGCGGCGCAAGCATGGAAACGCGGACTCTTTGCCGACGAAGTCGTGCCCATGTTTGTCCCTGAAAAAAGCAGTTACGTCGAGAGGGATAACGGAATTCGAGCGGACGCAGATCACGTGACATTTCGTGAAGTCAAGCCGGTGTTCGACAGGCACCACGGTTCGGTGACGCCGGCGAATGCCTCGCAAATCACCGATGCCGCGGCGGCCATGCTGTTGATGGAGGAGGAGAAGGCCAAATCGCTCGGGTTGCCGATTCTCGGCTATGTGAAAGAGTACGCGGATTTTGGTTACGAGCCGGCCTGTATGGGCCTCGCTCCGGTGGGAGCCATCGCCAAGGTCTTATCGAAATCCGGGTTGACCCTCAAAGATTTTGCGGTCTGCGAGATCAATGAGGCCTTTGCGTCGGTGGTATTGGGGATTAGCCGCATTCTTGCTTCATCCTCGCTGATGGAGCGTAAATTTGGCGGCTACGGATGGACAGAGCGCCTGGGAGAAATTCCGCCCGACGATTTGAATCCCCACGGAGGGGCGATCGCGTTGGGGCATCCCGTTGGCGTATCCGGCCTCCGTCTGGCCACGACTTCGTTGCGGGAACTCAAGCGACGTAATGCCGAGCGGGCTCTGATCAGTGCATGTGTCGGAGGCGGACAAGGCGTCGCCATGATCTTGGAGCGGAAATAGCCATGTCAGGCGAGTTCAAACATTTCAAGACCGCCACGCTTGCCAATGGAATTCTGTTGGCCGGCTTCGACTATCTCGGCAAGTCGGTCAACGTGTTGAACGACGAAAGTCTATCTGAGTGGCAGGAAATCGTTCGCCTCACTGCGGAAACGCCTGTTGTCCATGGCGTTGTCCTCATCAGCCTCAAAGAGGGAAATTTCTGTGCGGGCGCTGATTTGGAGAAACTTCACCAAGCACAACAGCGACGTGCTTTCCACGAGATCGAGCAACTGGTCATGACCGCTCACAGAGTCTTTGACGCCATGGCGCGATCGCGCAAACCGTTTGTGGCTGCGGTGGAAGGCGTCTGCCTGGGTGGCGGGCTCGAGCTTGCGCTGGCCTGCCATGCCAGGATCGCGAGCGGTCATCCAAGGACCTGTTTCGGCTTGCCGGAAGTCAAACTCGGTATCCTGCCAGGATTTGGAGGGACTCAACGTCTTCCACGGTTGATCGGCTTACCGGCAGCGTTGGACATGATCACCACGGGCAGGACAGTTTTCCCGCGGCAGGCCTTCAAGATGGGTCTGGCAGATGCCATGGTCGCCTCGATCCCTTCCATGGTCAGGACGCTGGAAGAGGCACAGAAGGAAACGCTCGTTCAAGTGGCTATGGGGTATGCCCACAGACTCTGTTCGTCTCCCATGCGTTCTCGGCCGCGCCGGGTGAGTCAGAGAGTGTTGAGCGCGCCAGGAATTCGTTCCCTCGTCTGTCACTATGCCAAACGGCAGGTGATCAAACGAGTGCGGCATTTCTATCCTGCTCCTCTTGAGGCCATCGAGGCAGTAGAGAGAGGGATGGGCCGGGATGTGCTGGATGGATCGCTGGCGATTGAAAGACCACGGTTGCTCGATCTCTTGGCTGGCTCCGTGTCTGCGCACCTCGTGGGCTTGTTTTTGGCCGGCGAAGAGGTCAAGCGAAAGGTTGGCGCTGTTCCGGAACCTATCATGCGCGTTGGCGTGCTGGGCGCCGGACTGATGGGCTTCCAGATTGCCGGGCAGCTCGCCGAAAAAGGATATGGGATCGTGCTGCGCGATGTGGCTTCCGGCGTGCTGGCAACAGCGATGGGACGAATCCATCAAACTCAAGCGGCGCAAGTGCGTAAACGAATCATCCTTCCCTCGGACCTCCGCTATCGCATGATGAGGATTACTCCGACGACGAACGTCACAGATGTCAGTGCGGCTCCGCTGGTCATCGAGGCGGTGTCCGAAAAGCTGGACGTAAAGCGAGCGGTGTTCTCTGAGTTTGAATCACAAGCAAGCTCGGACGCGATTTTCGCGACGAATACCTCGTCCTACACCGTGGCCGACATTGCCGAGAAGGCGGCCCATCCCGAGCGGTGCGTGGGGCTTCACTTCTTCAATCCCGTCGCCAAAATGCAGTTGGTCGAAGTCGTGCGGGCACCGTTCACGTCCGACAGGGCCTTGGCGCAGGCTTGCGGCGTTGCGAAGCGGCTGGGCAAGTATCCGCTCGTGGTGCGTGACGGACCCGGCTTCCTCGTAAACCGGATTCTGGCGCGCTATCTCGCCGAGGCGGTGATCATGGTGGGAGAGGGGATCTCCATCCGACGCATTGATGCCGTTGCCAAGGACTTTGGGATGGCCGTTGACAGCGGGCATCCCATGGGTCCACTCGAACTTCTCGATCTCGTCGGACTGCCAGTGGCCATGCACGTACTCACCTCGCTGGCCGTGCTGGGTTCGCGCATGGAATCTCGTGACACGCTGCTGCGCGCCTTCCTTGCCAACGACAAAGCCCTCACATTTTGGAAATCGGGACACGAGAATCCACAGGCCCTCGACGTGATCAGACAGTACCGTGGTACCGAGCCCTCAGAAAGTGGTCCAGTATCAGACGCGATCATTCACCAACGACTGTTTCTTCCGATGGTTGACGAAGCCGTGCGCTGTTTGAACGACAAGATTGTGGACCACTCGTGGCAGATCGATTTTGCCCTGACGTATGGCATCGGATTCCCGGCGTTTCGCGGAGGGCTTCTGACCTGGGCCCGGGAGAGCATGACGCCGGATCAGATCACCCAGGCTTTGGAATCGCTGTCCGGCAAGTATGGTAAGCGGTTTGAGCCCTTTCCGGGGCTCTCGCATGGAGGATGGTAGCGGCCGAGTCACACTTAAAGGGAGCAGGCCATGCCCGAACAACCCTGGTGCATCCATTATCCGGAAGGCGTTCCCAATGAACTCTCCCTGAAGCATGAGACGCTCACGGCGATGTTCTCACGAAGCGCGCAGCGGTTTCCGCGCAGGCCGGCACTGTATTTTTTCGGCAACACGCTGTCCTATCAGGAATGCCACTCTCTTGTTGAGCGATTTGCCCGCGGGCTTGCCGCATTAGGCATTCGCAAGGGAGATCGCGTGGCTCTTTGCTTGCCGAACTCCCCGCAGGCCGTCATCGCCTATTTCGGCATCTTGCGCGCAGGGGGGATCGTCGTCGCCTGTAACCCGACCTATACGGAATATGAGCTTGCCCATCAGCTGCGCGACTCGGGAGCACGGGCCGTCGTCGTCCTCGACCTGATGTACCCCAAAATTCAATCTCTCAGTTTGGAATTGGTCATCGTCACCCGCATTACCGATTTCATGACCACGATTGCTAAATATCTGTATCGACACCGAAACGGCCACCCGCCCCCTGAGATCCACTTCGGCGAACGCACCCGGTTGTTCCACGATGTTCTGAACGACGTGGCTTCTGTCACGCCGGAAGATTTGCCGAGCACGTCACCCGATGATATCGCGCTGCTTCAGTACACAGGAGGCATTACGGGAATTTCGAAGGGGGCGATCTTGCAGCACCGGAACCTGACCGCCAATATCCGGCAACTGATCAGTTGGTTTTCTCCCGCAGAACGAGTCGAGAGCTTTCTGGCGGCGCTTCCACTGTTTCACGTCTTTGGCATGACCGTCACGCAGAATATCTGCCTGAGCATCGGTGGATGTATGGTGTTGGTGCCCGATCCCCGCAATATGCCCGTTCTTCTCACATTGTTACGCAAGAAGAAACCGACTGTGATTACGCTCGTTCCGGCGTTCGTGCGAAAGCTGCTCGAACACTGTGATGCAAAGGATTTTGCGTCGACACGGTTCGTCATTTGCGGCGGAGCAGCATTGCCCTACGACCTTTTGAAGAGGTTCAAGGAACGCACCGGACATCTCATCTGCGAGGGCTATGGTCTCTCCGAAGCCTCACCGGTCACTCACTGCAATATTGCTCGTGGACTCTCCGTCAAGCGATCCATCGGATTGCCTATTGGCAGCACCGAGGCCATCATCGTCGATGAGACAGGGCGAGAGGTTGCGACAGGTGAGAGCGGAGAACTATGGGTGCGCGGTCCTCAAGTCATGGCCGGGTACTGGAACAATCCTCTCGAAACGGCCAACGCGTTGAAGCCCGGTGGATGGCTCGCAACCGGCGACATCGCACGTATGGATCAAGACGGCTTCTTTTACATCGTCGATCGAAAAAAAGACATGATCTTGTCGACCTCTGGATTGAATGTATATCCCGCAGAGATCGAACAGGCGCTCTTGCTTCATCCTCATGTGCGAGAGGCTGCCGTCATCGGAGTGCGAGCCATGGATGGAGGCGAATCCATCAAGGCGTTCATCGTGCCGGCGACCGAGTCCGTTTCCGTGGAAGAGCTGATCGCGCATTGCCGGAATCGGTTGGCCTCATACAAAGTTCCGAAGAAGATTGAGTTCCGCACGGAACTGCCCAAATCCATTCTTGGGAAAACACTCCATCGAGTACTCCGCGCGGAGGAGGATGCGCGACTTCAAATTAAAGCTGCTAACGATTGCGAACAACGGGGGAAGAACCATCCGGTCGAAAACGTTGTTGGATGCAAGGGAGGTCACTGACGTGCCTTGCCAGCGCCAAAGCGGCGGAAAGCCCGGGCGATTCAATGCCGACCAGATTGATCAGCAGGGGAGTTTCTCGGTCGACGGACACGATAAAATCGCTCTTCTTGTGCTGGCCGATCATCACGCAGGGACGGATGCCCGAATACGCCCAGCGGAGGTCGGACTCTTCCAGATCCGGCAGGAATTTCCGCAAGGCTTCGAGGAATACCCCCGGCGGCGTCTTCTGCGACAGGTAATCCGCTTTGTCCTGTACCGGTACCTCATTGGGTCCCACGAACAACTGTCCGTTGGGGCGGGGGCTGAAATGCATTCCCTTGCCCGTAACTTTTGGCGGCAGGGCGGGATACACCAGGCGTCGAATCAAGCGAGTCTTGGACGAAGTGACCACTTCGTAGTACTCCCCGCGAAGCGGTCGAATGCTATATTTCTTAGAGGACAAGGCGAGGGCGGCGATGTCGTCGGCATGAAGGCCGGCCGCATTGATCAGGCAGGCGGCCCGGATCTTTTGACGGTTGGTCGTCACGAGATAAGCGGGGCCTTCGTCTTCGATGGCCATCACTCGGTTATGAAATGCGAATTCGACGCCGTTCACTGCTGAGTCGTTCTGAAGTGATTGCACCAACGCGAGCGGATCGATGACACAGACGCTTGGAATGACGATACCGCACGAGGCGCGGATGTTCGGCTCCAACACTCGTAAACCGGATGATGTGACGAACGACATGTGGATATTTGTTCTCCAGGCGTTCATCCACAGCCGCCGGAGCATTGATATCTCACGCCAGAGTCCTCGACGGATATCCTCCCGCGCAATGGCGATGACCATGCCGCAGCGGAGGAGGGGAATGTTCTGCCGCGCCGCGTATGTCAAGGCCAAGGCGCTTCCCTCTCGTGCCAACCGTGCCTTCAGTGAACCGGCGCGTTCGTGGATTCCGCTGTGGAGCACACCGCTGTTGCGACCGCTGGTCTCTTCTCCTGCCGTTTCGTGTTGTTCCACCACGAGGATACGCAATGGCCGGGGCCAGCGACGATCTCCCAACTCTCTGGCGATGGCGCACCCAACGACCCCCGCCCCGACAATGCAGATGTCATACGTGTTCAACGCCTTGGAGCCTTTCTGTCCGTTTACGAGTCACGTCGAGGAATCCGCGCATGTCCAATAGTTCACTGACAAAGAACGGTTCCACTCTGTTTGTTTTTTGCGGGGGAGGGTGCAAGGCCATCCTCCAGGCGGTCGCGGCTGCAGAGGTGGTCAAGGCTGGCTTCACTCCATCCCACATCATCAGTTCTTCAGCCGGTACCTGTAATGCCCTTGGATTTGTCGAACATCCTGGTGTCATCGGAGCCGAGAACACGATCCGCATCTGGGAAGACTATATCACCTCGCCAGAAGCGGTTTATGAGATCCACCCCTTTTTCCGGGAGAAACTCACGCGCCTCTTAGGAGTCGTGCCGAAAGCGACGCAAAATTGGGGGCCTGCCGGATCGATCCTCCATGATGTCAGGAGAGCCATCAGATTCATGCCGTTGGTGCTCTCGTTCTGCATTCGCATGCCTTTGCGTGTGGCTGGCCGCACCGTGAGTTTCATCTTCCGCCTCATGGACACGTTTGCGTCCCAACAACAATCGTTTCGGCGGCTTGTCCAAGCGCCGGAAATCCAGGAGGCCTTCGATGAGGTGGACAAATACTTCGAATTCAAACGGATGAAAGCCTTCCTCGACCCGTTTCCGTTGTTGGCCAGACTCGGGGAACAGATCGATCTACAGAAGGTACTCACCAGCTCAATCGTCTGGCATATCATTACAGAGCGGTACGAAGATGGAGCGACCGTGATCTTTTCTAACAAGGATCCGGATGTGGCAATGGATGAACATACGGACGTCAAGAGTCAGAAATCAAAATACGATCTGTTTTATAAGCGAATCCGCGCCTCTATGGCGCTGTATCCCCTCTTTGAAATGGTCGAAATGGACGGCTATCGATACCTTGATGCCGATCTGGCCAATCCACTGCCGGTTGAGGAGGCGTTCAACCTCGGCTGCGATACGGTGTTTATCTTCCTCAACGTTCCCAGAAGAAGCGTTCGTGTCGATCCGCATCCCTTGCGGGATCTTGTCGAACTCAACGACCTTCTGCGATTGAACGAGCGATACATCCATCACCGCCTCAAGGAAGCACAGGTGAAAGCCAAGGAAATCGGAGTCAATCTCTTCGTGATCCGTCCGGACGAGATCCCTCCTGGCCTCGGGTTGCTCGACATTGATAGTAAGGTGATCGAATTCGTGAAGAGCCACGAACGAAAACGAATGAAGGACTATCTCGCCGATTTGGAAGCGCACAATCTGCGGTTTGCACCACCGCTACGCTGATCCCTATACTCGGCGTCTTCGCAGAGCGCCGGGAGCATTGCATGCCAGAGCTATTGAGAATCGGTCATCGTGGCGCGGCCGGACATGCGCCGGAGAACACGTTGGCCGCTGTGCAGAAAGGCATTGAACTCGGCGTCGATTTCTCGGAAATCGACGTGCGTCGGACAGCCGACGGTGTCCTCGTCGCGCTTCATGATTCGACGCTCAATCGCACGACCAACGGCAAGGGACGAGTCGATTCCTTCTCGCTTCACGAGCTCAGGGCGTTCGATGCCGGCGACGGCGAGCGTATTCCGACAGTTGAAGAGGTGCTGACGATCGCTGCGGGCCGAACAGGACTGATGTTAGAACTCAAGGTGGCTGGCGTAGCATCTTTGACCGTAGAGACCGTCCAGAAGGCGCGCTTTCACAATCCCGTCATCTATGCCTCGTTCCTGCACACCGAGCTCACAGCCGTTCGAGCCGTCGCGCCAGAGGCTGCGCTCATGGTCCTCTACGATCGGTTGCCTCGAGCACCGGTGGCCTATGCGATGCCCTATCGTCCCCGTTATGTGGGCTTGCGGCACGATCGGGCGAGCCAACGCCTCGTCGAAGCATTTCACGAGGCGCACGTTCTCGTGTGTGTCTACACCCCGAATCGTGCTCGTGATATCAGGCGGGTGTTGTCTTTCGGCGTCGATGGGGTCATATCCGACTTTCCTGAGAGGATTGCAACGCCGCCAACCATCAGTTGGCCCGAATGACGGCCAGACCTTGATTGCCCATCGACACGTACAGTGCCCGCGGCGTCACCGTCGCATCCATGACCACCCGACGGACGTTGGATACGCCCGGCCACACCTGTACCGTCGAGTCGGCGGGATTAAACCGAAGCAAGCGTCCGCCGCTATCGACGATCCACAGAGTGCCATCAGGGTCCGCCGCGATATCCATGAGGCCGGTGGCCGGCAGTCCTGGAATATTGGCGTAGTTGCGGATCATTGAAAAATTAAATTGGGCCACGGAATGATTGTAACTCGACAGGCCCGTCCGAGGGCTGACCCACCAGGCTGTGCCATCCGACGTGACGGCGGCTCCTCGGTTGTCTTCGCGGTAGCCTTCCGGGACGACCAAGTCGTGTTCTCCGGCATTGTAGGACGTCGCCGGGCCAAACGTCGTAAAGCCCCAAATGAAGCGCTCATTGACCCAAGCGCGGGGATCGGGATTCCAGGGTTGGGTGCCGACGCCGTATGCAGCGGCTGTGAGGAGGTCTCCGTTGGTGAAGAGCGCGAGCCCATACTGATTGCCCATACGCTGCACTTCTCGACCGTCGGGGTAATGCCACAGGGTTTGCACGTGCGTGTGATCACCCCAGGTGTCGTTGAAGACGTGAACGACACCGTGGTCGAAGCCAATGAATAAGTGTCCGGCGGCAGTTCCGCTATGCCCGAAGACCATTCGCCGTACGGACCGCTCTTCCCAGCAATTGGTCGTCACATCACAGAGAAATTCATATCGACGAACCTGAATCGTTCCGTCGGGATTCAACGTCACCTTGTCGGCCTGTCCGAGGTGCCAGCGAGGATCGCTGAAATCGGCATTGGGTTCGCAACAAGGCGGAGGCGCCGGAGGCGGGATGGTTTCCTCATACCCTCTGTAGCCGACGAAGACTTCGTTGGCATTGCCGCCGGCAGTGGCGGTGATATCGCTGACCGTTTGCTGGCCCGTTCCCGGGTCCGTATATGTCTGCACGTGCAACCCGTCGGCAGCGCTATAACGTGTAAACATCGTCTGGCCGGGACGGAGAACATATAGTGCATCCGGCGTCACTGCCCAAATGTTTTGAGCCTGGTCTGGGCTGGCATCGATAATCGTTCCGGTCAGGCTCTGAGCAGCGGCGTAGAGGGTCAGATCGGTGACCGGCCAGGGGCCCGATTGATTCGACGTCGGAGGCGGTTGTTCTGATGGCGGCGGTTGTGACGGCGGTGTGGACGCGGCGGGAGCGCCGTCTGAACCACCGCCGCACGCGGAAAGCACACAGAGGAGAAGAGCATAGAGGACTGCCCGCATCCACATGTAAACTCCTTGGGCCATAGTGTCAATTCAGGTACCCCTTCTAATGTCCATACCGTTGTTTCCGAGAATCTCCTAGCTGGGAAGATCCCTCGAATCGTCCGTCGTGAGCCCTGGGGGACGCTCATTGACGCCACGAGCATGGATCGGCTAGGCTCCTGCCTCTCGCCGGAGGTCCTTCCCATGACAAAAAAGACAGCGTGTGCGGCACTCGTGTTGACCTGCTGGGTGATGCTGGACAACTGGACGATTCGGGCGGCCGAACCGTCCTTTGAGCTAACCGCTCGTTACATTTTGGAGGTGGTCAAAGCCTTCCGGACAGCCTACGTGCTGAAGGTGGTAGAACATGCCAGGGAGGGAGGCATCCAACCGAACGAAGAATGGCAGAAGGATTCCCATTTCATCCCGCTCCCGGCTCAATTCGTCAAAGCCGCCGGCGACCAGCTGGACCATTTTGAAATTGGGCTGATTGGGCTCACACCCGTAAATCGTGCGAATTTTCCCAAAACTCAAGCGGAGACGGACGCACTGCTTCAGCTGATGAAAAACCGTGATCGCTCGGTCACCAGCTTCGTGGACGGCGATCAATTTAAGGCAATATCAGCCGATCTGGCGCTGGTGCAATCTTGTGTGGATTGTCACAATCATCATCCGAAAGCCACGCGACGGGATTTCCAACGGTGGGATGTGATGGGTGGCTTGGTCGTTCGGCTGAAGCGCGATGTGTCACCGGAGGGTTCGATGTTGGGCCCGGCTCCTTCCACGCGTCCGAGTGGTCCCATTGAAAAAATGACCCCCCCGGTGACGGCGCCGCCGCCCTGGGTTCGCTAGGACACACTGCCCCTTGACGCTCAGCCGCTGCAGAGCGTAGGCTTCAGTTAGTCATTCTAGTCATTGTTTCGCCACCTCGAATCCGAGGTCGCACGATGGTCCTCCGTCGTAGCCCACATCAACGGCGCGGACCTGCCGGGTGCACGCTTCTCACCAGACGGGATCTACTCTCTCAGACTGTACCATGTAAGCCGCTGCCGCACCCTGGCGCTCCGCCCTCACCTGTCTCGTGTCGTCCATTGCGTTTCACCTTACAGATCCGAGTTGGCCGAGACTGCAGGCAGAGGCCGCGGTATTGCCCGACGCGGAAAGGAGGATGTTATGTCCTACCGCTACAATAGCTTCGATATCATTGTCGGTGTGGGCTTGTGTGCGATTGTCTTTGGAGCGATGCTGATCTTTTTTGCCGCCTCTGGCACCTTCGTCGTGGGCGGCACCCAGAGCATTGGCATAGACCGGTTTTTGGCCACCACCGAATCGGATTGGCTGCAGCCGGCGTTGGGTCAGGCCATCGTCGAGCGGGCGCGGCTCCAAGAACGGACGGATCACATCACGGCGTCTGCCATGTCCGAGTGGAGCCAGGCCATGCAGGCCTATCGGAGCCTGCTGCCCACTCTCGACCGTCCGTTGTCAGCGGTGATGAATCGCGCCGTCGCCGTCCCTCAAGAGCATCATGCACGCGTACAAGCCGTCATGGGACGCTCCATTGTGAATTTTACCCAGCGCGGTATTCGCAGCGGAGCACTGTCGGCCGATTTGTATCTCTCGGACTATAACCAACGCATGATCGGCGCGACGGATCTTCGTGGACAGCGAATGGACGACGAGTTCGCCGCCTCGTGGCAGCCGCTGCTTGGCACCTGGATCGTCAACGCAAGCCGGGACCATCTGCGCCGGGTCGCCGGAGTGCAGGAACAATTGGGCACCGCCATTGTGCATCAGACTCAAGCGCGAACTCTGTTGGAGGACGCATGGGCCGCCAATCAGCACCAGTTAGGCACGTTGATGGCCGCTCTCGACCGGAGCGGGGTGATGCGCGAAGATGCCATCCCGATGGCCTCTGCAGAACCGACACCTCAAGCGGTAACCACCTCGTCGGCGACGCTGGTCATACCAGAGGTGTCAATGGCCTACCTCATCAGCGCGGCGTTCTTGCTGTGCACGGTCTTCTTTGGAGGCTTGCTGCTGTCGGCTGCATCCCGAGAATCGAAAGTGCTGGCAGAAGCCAGACGAAATGCTGGCAGGTGGGTCTATCGCATGGCGTAGTCGACGGCACGAATGCTGGGGCCAGAGGTCTTTTAGCCTCTGGCCTCTGTCCCTCGTCAATTCTGAGAAATCATTATTAGATCCATCGGCCCTTGTGTACAGTAGACCCATGGAGGGGGGTCCGATGGAGTCGGGTGTGTTACGTGCGCCTGCGCTGAATCGCTTTCGGCGATATCCACGCGTTCGCATCCACATACCCTTCGCATGCGCACTGTCCCCGGTTCGCCCTCGTCGCTGGCTGAGAAGGCCGCCCAGAAATTGGGGCTTGGTATACGATCTGTCGGTGCGCGGGGCACGGGTGAGTACGGAGGCTCCATTCAAGCCGGGAGACGAGGTGACGCTGAGTTTTCGGCTCCCGAAGCAGATCCGTTCGGCTGATATCGCGGTGGCGATCGTCCGCTGGAGCAAGGATCATTTTTACGGGCTGGCGTTTCGCCGGCTTTCCTTCGATGCCCATGACCGGCTGAAGAAATTTGTCACGATCGCCTCACGATCGCTGGGATAGACTCATGGCGCAACTGGAACCACAACGCGAGGTAGGCGCGGACCTGCGGCGGCATCCCCGGCACCGAGTGTCTGCTCCCTTTCCATGTGCGTTTTCTCTCTTGGGCCCGAAGCGCTGGAGCGCCATCGACCGGAACGGGCTCGGGGTCGTTGTCGACGTTTCACTCAAAGGCGCCAAGGTCATGAGCACGGCGGCGATGAGCCCGGGCGACCATCTGGCCGTCAGTTTCCGGATCCCGGACCAAGCGGCGGCCATGCAACTCGATGCGATCGTCAGATGGATTAACGATCAGTTGATCGGATTGGAATTCCTTTCCATGCCTCTCTCGGCGGAAACTCGCCTCAAGAAGTTCCTCGCACGCGCATCGCAGCCCTGCGCCTAAATCTAGAAGGATTTTCAATTCGGATTTTCGCTGACAGCTGAGCGCTGAGCTGTCGGCTCTCGGCTTTCAGCAGATGTCAGCTTTGAGAGGCTACTTAATCGCGACGGCCTTGACCTCTTTGAAGGTCGTCAGCCCCTGTAGGCACTTCTGGATGCCGTCCTGCATGAGGGTTGTCATCCCGTCTTCCATGGCGGCTTTGACCATCTCTTCTGTCTTGGCTTTCGTCTGGATGAGCCGTTTCAGCGTGTCGGTGCCCAAAAGCAATTCATGCAAGGCAACCCGGCCCTTGAACCCGCAGCGGTTGCAGTTCTCACAGCCTTTCCCCTTTGTCAGGCGAAAGGTGTTGTCCTGCGGGATGCCGAGTTTATCCCACGCTTCCCGACCGTAGCCTTGACGCATCTCATCATATTCTTCCTTTGTGCCTATATATTGCTCCTTGCAGTCCTTGCAGACCCGGCGCGCCAGACGCTGGGCCAGGACGCCGAGCATGGCATCGGCGAAGCTGAAGGAATCGCAGCCCATGTCGAGCAGGCGGGTCACGGTCTCCACGGCGCTGTTGGTGTGCAGTGTGCTGAGAACCAGGTGACCGGTGAGTGAGGCCTCAATGCCGATTTCCGCCGTTTCCTTGTCACGCATTTCTCCCACCATGATCACGTCAGGGTCGGCGCGGAGAAACGCCCGCATGGCCTTGGCGAAGGTAAAATCGATTTTCGGCTGCACCTGGACCTGTCTGAGCCCGTATTGGGTGATTTCGACGGGATCTTCCGCCGTCCAGATCTTGATGTCGGGAGTATTGATGAAACCCAAGACCGAGTGCAGCGTAGTCGTCTTTCCGGACCCGGTGGGACCGACGCAGAGGATGATGCCATAGGGCTTTTCCGCGATGTCCTTGATGGCTTTTAGATTTCGTTCGGAAAAGCCCATTTTGTCGAGCGGCAGAGGTTCGCTCGCGGCGAGAATGCGCATGACTACGTCTTCGTTGTATCCCGCCGTTGGAATGGTGGCGACGCGAAGCTCGATCTCCCGGGTCTCGCTCAGCTTGAACTTGATCTTGCCGTCTTGAGGCTTCCTTCGCTCAGCAATGTCGAGGCTCGCCATGATTTTCAGGCGTGACACGATCGCCCGCCGATAGCTTTGGGGAATCTTCATGTATTCGAAACAGTCGCCGTCGACACGAAATCGCACCAATGTTTCCCGCTTGTCTCCATAGGGTTCGATGTGGATGTCGGAGGCGTTCTGGCGGTAGGCATCTGCGATGATCTGGTTGGCCAGCCGGACAATGGCGCTGTCGTTTTCGTCCAATCCCCCGCCGGGGCCTTCTTCCGCAGTCTCCGCCTGCGCCTCGGTCACGAGCTCGCCGAGAATGTCCGACACGTTTTCGTCCAACTTCCGCCCGGCACTGCCGTCGCCGCCGCCCGTGGCCGAATTCAAGAACTGGGCGATATCCCGTCTTAGACTGACCGCAAAACGGATATTGAGGCCCGGGAAGGTGCGCTTGATGTCGGCGACGCGGTCGAGATCCCCCGGGTCGTCTGTCAGAATCTCGATGGCCGTACGATCGCGCTTGAGCGGCATCCAGTGGTTCTTCTTCAGATAGTCCACGTTGAGGTTTCGCAGCAGTTCGATGTCGACGAGAGTGCGCTCGCTGTATTCGATGTACGGGCACTTGTGGAATTGCGCAATGGACTTGCCGATATCCAATTTCGAGACCTTGTATTTTTCGATGAGAATGCTCTCCAGGTCGGAGGAAATGCTTTTTCGTGCCTCGGCGATCGCGTTGTCGAGCTCGTTCTGGCTGATTTTGCCGTTGGTCACCAGCAGGTCGAACTTGGTGGCGGCTTTCTTGGTCGAGACCTTTTTGAGATTAAAGAACGCAATGCCCAGCGCCTTGGCGACCTCGGCCACCGACTCTTCGTCTTTTCGGGTGAAACGCAGCCCGCTCTTCTTATTGAGGAGCTGCAACACGCCCATCAGGTACTTGTTGTCGGCGACGATCGGGTACGTCAAGACCTGTTTGGTCTTGAAGCCGGTACGCTTGTCGTAGGTCGTATCGTGATTGAGCGACGGATGGATACCTTGCAGTTCCGCCATGTTATATGCGTCCGCAATGTTCACCGGACGCAGGTACTTGGCGCAGAATCCGGCCAGACTCTGTTCGGTAATCGGGATGCGGACTTCTTCGATCGTATCGATATGTGGGACCTTGTAGAAAATTTCTTTTTTGTCCGCATCAAAGGCGAACAGCGTTAGGTCCTCGGCATCGAATAGACTGAGGATATCCTTGTGCAGGTCGAGAAGAATCTGATCGAGACTACTGGCCGCATGGATTTGGCTGGTGATCCGCTTCACATGCTCGGCAAATTCGACCTTTTGTTGGAGTTCTTGCAAATTCTGCGTCGGAGGTTTGGCCTGCATGTAAGCTCCTCTGAGGACACCCGAGTGACGACAACGGTGGCGCCGCGACTCGGCTCTGCAACGTTCTTTGCTTGAATTGAGATTCAGTCTAGCCCAACAGGTCCGGAAGGCAAGGAAAAGGCGCTTTCCCGATTCGTGAACGATGAGGGAGGGCACTGGACAAGGCGCCTGGATTAGGCGGACGTGTGTGGTGATGCCATGGAGAGGATCGCGGCCGGGATGCCGGGAGGAGCGATTTTCGTTTTGAGGCCGGTGTTGCGGCTTTTGACTTCCAAGAGGCCTTCGGCGAGGCCCTTGTCGCCAACAATCACTTGGTAGGGGGCTCCGATCAAGTCGGCATCGTTGAACTTCACCCCTGCGCGCTCATCACGATCATCCCACAGGACTTCCAGGCCGGCCGCCTCCAGTGCGTGATAGAGGCTGGCGGCCGCATCTACCGCGGCCGTCGATTGGCCCAGGGAAATCAGGTGCACATGGAACGGGGCGATGGGAAATGGCCAGACGATGCCCTTGTCGTCGTGATTCTGCTCGACCGCAGCAGCCGCCGTTCGGCCGATGCCGATGCCATAGCATCCCATGACCGCGAGACATTCTTTGCCGTGGGGATCGAGAAACGAGGCATTCATCGCTTGGCTGTATTTTGTACCGAGCATGAACACGTGACCGACCTCGATACCTTTCGTGGCCTTGAGTACGCCATCTTTTCGAGGAGAGGGGTCGCCAGCCCGCGCATTGCGCAAGTCGGCGAATTGTTCCACATGAAAATCGCGTGGACAGTTCACATCGACGAGATGCGTATCAAGTCGATTGCCGCCGACTACGACGTTTTTGGCGCCCTTGATCGCATGATCGGCAACAATCCGCACCTTGAGCCCCACCGGGCCCGCGAAGCCGACCGGCGCACCGGTGACCTGTTCGACGGTCGCCGGACCGGCCAGCTCGATGTCGGTTACTCCGAGGAGGCGTTTGAGCTTGATTTCGTTCGCATCATGGTCGCCGCGGATCAAGACTGCGACGGTGTCCGCCTTTGTTGAATAGAGCAACGTCTTGACGAGCTGAGAGGCGTCGATGTTCAAGAACCTGGTGACTTCCTCGACGGTACGACAACCGGGAGTGCTGATGGTCTGCAGCGGGCGGAGTTCCTCGTTGGTCTCGTGGTCGGGGGGAAGAACTTCGGCCCGTTCGACATTGGCCGCATACGTGCCAGATTCACTGTAGACGATCGTTTCCTCTCCGGTGTCCGCCAAGACCATGAACTCATGAGAGGATGTGCCGCCGATGAGGCCCGTGTCCGCTTCCACGGCTCTGAAATTGAGACCGCAGCGGGAGAAGACGCGGTGGTAGGCATCGTACATTTTCTGATAGCTGAGACGCGCGCCTGCCTCGTCCTTATCGAAGCTGTACGCGTCCTTCATGATGAATTCGCGCCCGCGCATCAGGCCGAATCGGGGCCGGATTTCGTCCCTGAACTTGGTTTGGATCTGGTAGAAATTCAGGGGCAGTTGCCGGTACGAGCGGACTTCGCGACGAAACAGATCCGTGATGACCTCTTCATGGGTGGGACCGAGGCAAAAGTCGCGTTCGTGCCTGTCCTTGAAGCGAATGAGCTCCTTGCCATAGTAGTCCCAGCGGCCGGTTTCCCTCCACAATTCGGCAGGGGATGCGATCGGCATCAAGAGCTCCTGGCCACCCGCCCGGTTCATCTCCTCTCGCACGATCTGCTCGACCTTCCTGATGATCCGCAACCCCAGCGGCAGATAGGTGTAGATGCCCGCGGCGACCTTGCGGATCAGACCGGCACGAAGCATCAACCGATGGCTGACGGTTTCGGCTTCCCCGGGATCTTCCCGCAGGGTGGGGAGGAGGAGTTGAGAGGTCCGCATCAATTGTCAGGAAAAGAAGATCCGTTCGAGGTCGTTCCAAAATGCGAAGATCATGACGCCCACAAGCAGGACCAATCCGACCTGTTGCGCCAGCTCACGCTGCCGTTCGCCCAACGGCTTGCGCAGGATGCCCTCGATAAGGAAGAAAAGCAAGTGACCACCGTCGAGAATGGGAATGGGCAACAGATTCAACACGCCCAGGTTGATGCTGAGCAGGGCAATCAGGAAAATCACGTTGGCCGGCCCCTGAGCGGCCGCTTCGCCGGAAATTTTGGCGATCGTCAATGGCCCGCCGATGTTCTTACTCGAGATATCGCCGACGATCATCTTGTAGAGACCGACGACCGTCAGTTCAGTCCACTTCCAGGTGGCTTCCATTCCATTGTAGATCGCGGCGATCGGAGTCTCCGATCGCATGAGCGACCGGTCGGGTCCGGCGATGCCGATCTTGCCGATCTGCACCTGCTGGCCATTCACCGTCGTGCTTTCCCCAGCAGGAGTGACTGACAGGGAGACGCGACGACCCTCGCGCAGCACGTCCACCTGAAGGGTCTTCCCTGGATTGTCCTTCACGAGGCCGGTCATCTGTGTCCACGTATGAATGAGCGTGCCGTCAATCGACAGGACCCGGTCGCCTTCCTTGAAGCCGGCAGCCGCCGCCGGCTTGCCGGGCACCACCTCGTTGACGACCGGCGGAATCTCTTCAATGCCCAGGTAATAAGTTCCCTCTTCTCCTTTTTGACTGTGTCCAGGCGCCGCAACCGGCGTCACGGTGAGCGTGTGCATGCGACCGTCCCGCCATACTTCCAGTGTGAGCGGGGCCCCTTTGCCTTTCGCGGCGGCGTCGAGCAGTTCCACGCGAGTTGCGATGTCGCGCCCGTCAATCTTCTTAATTTGATCTCCCACCATCAGGCCGGCCCTCGCGGCGGGGGATTCTGGTGCCACCGCTTCGAGAACCGGAGCGATGTCTTTGAACGAAGGCACCGGAAGGGTATATCCGGTGGAGAGCCATGCGGCAAAGATCAGATAGGCCAGAATAAAATTGAAGCCGGGCCCTGCCGAGACGATCAGCACTTTGCCCCAAAGATTCTGATGAATGAACGACCGCTTTCGATCTTCCGGCGTGATGGCATCGGCCTCATCTTCCCCGAAGAGCTTCACGTAGCCGCCCAAGGGAATGGCCGACACTAAGTATTCGGTTTCTCCCACCTGGCGTCCGATGAGCTTTGGTCCAAAACCCAGGGAAAATTTTAGAACCTTCACTCCCACCCAGCGGGCGGCCAGAAAATGGCCGAGCTCATGGAAGGCAACGAGAACGCCGAGAACGACGAGGAACCACCAGGTCTTCTGCATCAACAGCCAGAGTGTGTCGGGCGACCAGGCGAATGTGTGTAGCATAGTCATTGTTATTCGTTAGAGGTAAGGGGTTAAACTTGCCAACGTCTTTCAGCGGGCCAAGGCATGAACAAATGAATCCGCTTTGTCGCGCGCCCACCTGTCGGCTTCCAGCGCGACCTCAACTGAGAGGACGGGCTGAGGCGCATGAGCCTGCATGGTGCTCTGAATAATATCAGAAATATCGGTGAAACGGATGCCGCCGTTGAGAAACGCATCCACGGCAATCTCATTGGCGGCGTTCATTGCGGCGGGCATGGTGCCGCCGATTCGGAGCGATTCATATCCCAGCCGCAGACACGGAAACCGGTCGTGATCCGGCTTGCAGAAGGTCAGCGTGCCGATTTCGGTCAAGTCCAGTGAGGGCAAATCAAGCGCCAGCCTGTCCGGATAGCGCATGGCATAAGAAATCGGCGTCCGCATGTCCGGCAATCCCAATTGCGAAATCATCGAGCGGTCTTCATATTCTACCAAAGAGTGAATGATGCTCTCACGATGGATTAATACATCGATGCGGGATTCGGGGATATCGAAGAGCCAGCGGGCCTCCACCACTTCGAGCCCCTTGTTCATTAAGGTGGCGGAGTCAATCGTGATTTTCGCGCCCATTTTCCAATTCGGATGCTGCAAGGCCCGCTCGGGCGTAACGTCCTGGAGGGCCTCTTTCGGCACGTTCCAGAGGGCTCCTCCTGATGCCGTGAGAATCAGACGGCGGACATCTTTGATGCGGTGCCCCTCCAAGGATTGAAAGATCGCGCTATGCTCACTGTCCACGGGGAAGATTCTGACACCCGCCCTTCGGGCCTCGTCCTGCATCAATTGTCCGGCCATCACCATGGGTTCCTTGTTGGCCAACGCGATGTGTTTCTTGCTGCGGATCGCCGCCAGCGTCGGCACCAGCCCGGCTCCGCCGACGATGGCCGACACGACTAGTTCGGCGTCGGGCAGCGAAGCCACCTTCATCAGGCCGTCTTGACCGCTCAAAATTTCAGTCGACTGCCCCGAACAGCGTCGCCTCAGCCTGAGTGCTGCGGCTTCCGTGGACATGGCGACGGCCTGCGGCCTGAACCGCCGAATCTGCTCGGCCAGCCTCTCATCGTTGTTGCCGGCGGTCAGGCCTACGACGCGAAACTCATCGGGAAACCGCTCGACGATGTCCAAGGTGTTGGTGCCGATGGATCCGGTCGAACCGAGAATGACGATACTCTTCATCATGGCCCCCATGCTCGCGTGAGGCGCCTCACCTGTCACGTCTTGATGAACGTCATATAGTAGTAGAAGGCAGGCGCGGTGAACAAGAGACTGTCGAGCCGGTCGAGCATCCCCCCATGCCCCGGAAGAAGACCACCGGAATCCTTGACGCCGACGCTGCGCTTGATCGCCGACTCCACGAGATCTCCCCATAAGCCGGCCAACGTAAGGATAATGGCCAGCGCGAGCGTGTCCAGGTAGGCGAACTCCGGCAGAAACGACCACCGTGCCGCATAGGCGATGATCGTCGCACCAACGAGCCCTCCGATCAATCCTTCCACGGTTTTTTTCGGGCTGATTCGCGGTGCGAGCGCCCGCCGCCCGTACAATGTTCCCACATAGTAGGCGGCCGTGTCTGCGGTCCAGGTGACCAACAGGAGAAAAAACAGCAGCAGCTCTCCCTCAGGCAGGAGGCGTATCCTGACGAGATAGCTGAGGGTGAGACCGATATACAGCATGCCAGTCAAAACGATGGCCGCGTCTCTGACGCTTTCACGCAACGGCACTTGCATCAGCACAGGTATTGAGAGAAGGGCGACGACCGTGACCAGCAATCCCGTCTGGACAAGTGCTGACTGATGCGGACTCATCATCAGCGCGATGCAGCCCACCAGACCGATGCCCGCCATCAATCGCGCGGAGGACATCTGAACACAGAGGCGATACAACTCGTAAAGGGCCAAGCAGCCGGCGACGGCTACCATGCAGGTAAAGGCGAAAGGAGGAAGATAACGGATGGCGCCATACAGAAGAGGAACGACCAGCAGCACGGTATACACGCGACGGGGATCGAGTCGAGCTCCCGTCTTGTGGGCAGTCTTCGCCGGTTCCCGATTGGTCGTTCCACACTCAAGCATGTCGGTGATTCCCCGGCAGACTAGCCCACATTATTCATGACGGTTCGTGCCGAAACCGCCAAGACGCCAGGCGAGACGGGCGTGCGGAGACCCGAGAGACCGAGGCATACTTGAAACAGTATGTCGAGGCCACGAGGGTCGAGCCCGCACGCTTGGCTGCGAAAACCCGCAGCCAGGCTTGTCGCAGCGGCGTATCGACGGTTGCAGTAGAAGCGATCATGAATAATGTGGGCTAGGAAGACAGGCCGCTCAGAACACGGCCGAAGCGTCGTTCGCGCCGTTGAAATTCCAGCAGGGCGAGCAACAGCTCACGGCGCCTGAAGTCCGGCCAAAGTGTCGGCGTGAAATACAGCTCTGTGTAAGCCAATTGCCAGAGGAGAAAATTACTGATGCGCGTCTCGCCGCTCGTGCGGATCAGGAGATCGGGGTCGGGCAAATCGTGCGTGTACAGATACTGCTGAATATGATGCTCGTCGATGTCCTCCGCGTGGAGCTTTCCTTCCTGAGCGTCGCGAACCAGCCCGCGGATGGCGTCCACGATCTCAGAACGTCCGCCGTAACTCAGCGCGACCGTCAGGTGGAGCTTGTCGAGATGCGCCGTCTCCCGTTCGGCTGCCCGCACCCATTGAAGTGCGGAGGTCGGCAGCGCGTGGATGCGGCCGATCGTTCGGAACCGCACGCCTTGTTCGATGAGCTTGTTCCGCTCGGTGGAGAGATAGTATTCCAGCAACCCCATCAGGCCGTCGATTTCCGTCGTCGGCCGGTTCCAGTTTTCCTGTGAGAAGGCGTAAATCGTCAGCGCCTGAATGCCGAGTTCCAGGCACAAGGAAATCATCTCGCGAACCGACTTGATGCCTTCACGGTGACCGGCGATCCTGGGGAGACTTCGAGCCTCGGCCCATCGCCCGTTGCCGTCCATGATAATGGCCAGGTGCTTGGGAAGCAGATCAGGATCGAGTTTTGCCGTCAATTCGCTTTCAGATAAGCGGTCAATTCTGGAAGGTGGCTGTGTGTCCATGAGTGATGGTCTGGTAAAGGTCCTTTCTGCGAAGCGTATGGCAGGTGATGAAAGTCTACTGACGGTTCCGATGAAAGTCAAACGATATTTGCCAAATCCCTTGGAAAAGCGAAGAGTTGGATGTGCTCGGCATTGCGCCTAGAAAAATGAATCAGCTATACTTTGACCTCCCGCGCACAGTGATCAACTTTGGAAGGAATTTTAGACATGGGACAGCTCATTCCCTTGGATTCGTTCGGAGTTACCGAACATGATGTGTTGGCCGCGCTGGGTCGGGTCAAGGTCCGGAACGTGGATTATGCGGACTTGTATTTCGAATCGTGCGTTTCGGAATCCGTGTCAATGGAAGAATCCCTCGTCAAGCGGGCGACGAAAAGCATTTCCCAGGGCGTAGGAGTGCGTGCGACCGCTGGCGAAAAAACTGGGTTTGCCTACTCCGATGACCTGACCAGACAGGACCTCGAACTTGCCGCGGACACCGCACGATACATCGCCAACTCGCCGGCCGGGACGCAACCGATTCCCGTGCCCGTGCGTTCGCGACCGGCACGAGATCTCTATCCCGTGTCCCAGGACCAGGCGGAGGTTGCCACCGAAGATCGCGTCACGCTGTTGAACCGCATCGACGCGGAAGCACGCCGCTACGACCCTCGTATCAAGAACGTCATGGCTGCTTTCAATACCGAATACAAGATCGTCATGGTGGCCACCTCCGACGGCATCCTGATCGGAGACGTGCAGCCGTTGTCGCGCCTGCAAGTGACGTGTATTGCCGAAGAAGGCGGCAACCGCCAGATCGGATCGTTTGGCGGGGGTGGTCGGATTGGCTTCCAGTTTTATCGCCAGGGTGACCGGTATCTGGAGTATGCCAAGGAAGCGGCACGGATTGCGATCCTCAACCTGTCAGCGGTTGATGCTCCGGCCGGCGTCATGCCGGTTGTCCTGGGCGGAGGCTGGCCGGGGATCCTTCTGCACGAAGCCATCGGGCATGGGCTCGAGGCGGATTTTAACCGAAAGAAAACCTCGGCGTTTTCGAATCTTCTCGGCAAACGGGTGGCCTCTGATGTCTGTACCATCGTGGATGACGGGACTCTACCGGGCCGAAGGGGTTCGCTGAACATGGACGACGAAGGGACGCCGACGACTCGCACCATGCTCATCGAGAAAGGAATTTTGCGCGGCTACATCACCGATAAGTTGAATGCGCGTTTGATGGGTATCCCGTTGACCGGCAACGGACGGCGAGAAAGTTATCAGAGTATCGTGCTGCCCCGCATGACGAATACCTTCATGCTGGCCGGAGAGTCGAATCCAGAGGATATCATCAAGTCCGTGACTAAGGGGCTGTATGCCGTGTCGTTCGGAGGCGGTCAGGTGGACATCACGAACGGCAAATTCGTCTTCTCGGCCAGTGAAGCGTATTTGATCGAGGGTGGAAAAATCACGAAGCCCGTCAAAGGAGCGACCCTCATCGGCAGCGGGCCGGAGATCCTGACCACCGTCTCGATGGTCGGCTATGATTTGAAGCTGGATGAGGGAGTCGGAACCTGCGGGAAGGAAGGGCAATCAGTGCCGGTCGGCGTCGGATTGCCTACGATCCGGATCGATGAAATTACCGTCGGCGGCACGCAAAGCCAGTGATAGGTGATGGGTGATGAGTGATATGGAGCTGACTCCGAGAACAAGCGTCAAGAAGCAAGGCCAAAGTTTATCCGATCTGGCCCATGACGTCTTGGCTATGGCCAAGACGCATGGCGCGACGGAAGCCGATGTGGTGGTTGCCGACGGGGAAAATCTTTCCGTTCAAATCCGGCTCGGCTCTGTGGACCGGCTCTCCAAGGCGCGAGAAAAGCGGTTGGGGCTGCGGGTTTTTGTCGGTAAGCGGTCCGCCACTTCGTCGACGTCGGATTTTTCACCGGAGTCGTTGCGTCGCCTCGTGTCGGAAACCTGTACCTTGGCCAAGGCTGTCGTCGAAGATCCCGTATCCGGCCTACCAGCGGCCGAACAGATGGCCACAGAACAGCCGGATCTCGATCTCTACGACGAGACCAGACTCGATACGGACCGGCAGATCGATCTCGCCAAGCGGGCCGAAGCGGCGGCACTGGCTACCGATGAGCGGATCACCAACTCTGAAGGCGCCGATTTCGATTCTTCATGGGGACGCGTCGTGCTCGGGAGCAGCCATGGATTTATCGGGGACTATCGCAGCTCCAGCTATTCTCTGGCCGTCTCACCGGTCGCCGTCGATCCGGTTTCCGGGAACATGCAACGCGACGCCTGGTATGACGTGAGACGTAAATTTCATCAAATGGATGCGCCTGAGGCGATCGGCATCGAGGCCGCCAGGCGCACAGTGAGGCGACTGGGCGCGCGCAAAGTCGTCACCAAGCGTGTTCCCGTCATCTTCGACCAGGAGAGCGCCGGCAGCCTGCTCGGAAATTTGTGCAGCGCCGCCTCCGGCTATTCTCTCTATAAGGGAGCATCCTTTCTCGCAGGACAGTTGGGCAAGCGGCTCGCGCCAGAATGGTTCACCGTGTACGACGATGGACGGATGATCGGGGGGCTCGGCTCACGGCCGTTCGACGGCGAAGGGTTGCCGACGAGAAAAAATACGGTCGTCGACAAGGGAGTACTCACTAGTTATCTGCTTGATACCTACTCCGGAAAAAAGCTGGGGTTGCCGTCGACGGGCAACGCCTCCAGGAGTGTAGGCGAGAGTCCCTCGGTCGGGCCCACAAATTTTTATCTGAGCCCGGGCACTCGTTCCGCGGAAGAGATTATCCGGAGTGTCAAGGACGGCCTCTACGTGACGGAACTGATCGGCTTCGGCATCAACATGGTCACCGGCGACTACTCGCGTGGTGCCGGCGGATTCTGGATCGAAAACGGCGAACTGACCTATCCGGTCGAGGAAATCACGATCGCCGGGAATTTGAAGCAAATGTTCCAAGACATCGAACTTGTCGGCAACGATCTCATCTTTCGAGGGCGTATTGCGAGTCCGACGGTGAAGATCGCCGAAATGATGGTCGCCGGCAATTGATGGGACAGTTTCTACATACCTACCGGGTGCTGCAAGCCGCGATGCTGGTCGCTGCGTGGACGGCGATGGCCGTTTCGAGTCGAGGGGAGGGCACCATGCGGATTCTTTCCACGGCCTTTAGCCATGAGGGCGCGATTCCGGTGCTGTACACCTGCGAGGGGAAAGATGTTTCGCCGCCCCTCGCCTGGTCGGATATCCCCCCTGGAACGAAGAGTCTGGCGCTGATCGTCGATGATCCGGACGCGCCGGATCCGGAAGCACCGAAAATGACGTGGGTGCATTGGGTCCTTTATAATGTACCGCCGACGAGTAACGGTCTGCCGGAAGGCGCAAAGGCGCTGCCTTCCGGGACCAAGGAGGGCGTGAACGATTGGAAGCGCACCGGCTACGGAGGACCCTGTCCACCGATCGGCCGCCACCGCTACTTTCACAAGCTCTATGCATTGAATACGATTCTGCCGGATTTGAGGCAGCCGACCAAGTCCAAGCTCGAGGAAGCGATGAAGGGCCACATTCTGAGCGAAGCCCAGTTGATGGGAACCTATCAAAAGAGCAAATAGCGTCGTCCGGCAGGCATGGAGGAACGCACGACGCGCAGAGAGGAGAGATCATGGGACGGGCATGGAACGTAATGCTGGCAGTACTGATGCTTCCCGGCGTCGCTGTGGCAGGTGATTTCCGATTGACCAGTCCCACCGTCAAACACAAAGGTACCATTGGGAATGAACACGTCTTTAATGGGTTTGGATGTAGCGGCAACAACACCTCCCCCGAGTTGCGGTGGGAAGGAGCGCCGAAAGGCACCAAAGGGTTTGCCGTGACGGTCTATGATCCCGACGCACCGACTGGAAGCGGGTGGTGGCATTGGGTGATCTTTAACCTGCCTGCGGATACGACATCCCTTACGGCAGGCGCGGGCAAACCTGAAGGAGAACAAGCGCCGCAAGGCAGCATCCAATCAATGACAGATTTCGGCCAGCCGGGGTATGGCGGTCCGTGCCCGCCGCCCGGCGATAAACCGCATCGGTACGTGTTTACCGTGTATGCGCTCAAAGTGGACCGCATCCCGCTGGAGAAGGAGGCGTCCGGTGCCATGGTGGGCTACTACCTGAATCAAAATAAGTTGGGAAAGGCCTCATTCACCGCGATGTACGGGCGAAAAAAATAGCAGCCGACGAACGACTCGAGTATGGAACACTTAAACTCAGCAAGTCGTTGATTGGAGGAACGGAATGCCGCTTGATGTCGAATTCGGGAAAAAAATGTTGCAACTCGTGACGTCCCGTTACGACGACCGGCATTGGCGTAAGAGAATCGAGAAGACCTTGAGCCTGCCGCAGTCGGGGGTGAGCGATCCGATTCAGCAGCAGATCTTTCTGTATTTGAAAGTCGGTCTCAAAGCCTACAAGTCCCGCCGAGCCGATCCGGATTCCTGGATTATCGGCGGCTTTGCGACCAAGGAAGTGATTGAGCGCGCAAAGCACCAGCCGACGCAGGTAGGGACCGACCTCACCAAGGATGATGTGGCTTTTCTAGGAACCGATCCGGGAACGGAGATCGATGAGGCCTGGTGGGATGAAATGCTGGTCCAGTGGTTCGACGTGCCCGAAGAAGAAAAGTCCGCCGACGAAGCAGGCGAAGAACAATCAGCCCAAGGTTCGTCTGCGACATCC
>DATIGH010000111.1:0-7835 GCA_035454845.1 Nitrospira sp. | reverse complement strand
CGAGGCCTTTACCGGCGCGCCTGGAAAGTATGTGAAGCTGAAGGACACGGTCCGGAGCTTCAAGGAAATTCTCGAAGGTAAATACGACCATCTGCCTGAACAGGCGTTTTACATGGTCGGACCGATCGAGGAAGTCGTGGCAAAGGCCGAAAAAATGGGAATCAAGGTCTAAAGGAGGCCTTCAGCGATCGGCTCTCAGCTCTCAGCCAGAAGCTGACTGCTGAACGCTGACAGCTGGCGCTCAAGATTATGCCGGGCAAAATCTTATTAGAGGTCGTGACGCCGGAGAAGCAGCTCCTGAGCCGGGAGGTGGACGAAGTCATCGCTCCTGGTTCTGAAGGTGAGTTCGGTGTGTTGCCCGGACACTGTCACTTCCTATCTACCTTGCGCATCGGCGAACTTCGTTACCGTGTGGGCGATCGCATGAATCACATGGCCATTTTGTGGGGGTATGCCGAAGTCACTCCCAACAAAGTCACCGTCATGGCCGAAATTGCCGAAAAGGCCGAAGACATCGATGTGAGCCGGGCGCAAGCCGCTGTCGAGAAGGCCGAGCAGCGCCTAAAAGCTGGTGGCTTGCCCTCCGAGGTCAAGGAAGCGGAAATCAGTCTCGAAAAAGCACGCCTCCGTAGGAAAATTGCAGAGCGTGTTCACAAATCCTAGTCTTCTTCTCGCCTTCCCAGTTTGACCGCCACACGTCCAGCCGGTATTCTTTCCTGTCATCTGCAAGCTGAGGAAGAACCCGTGTTGGTGTCGGCTCTACTCTTGGCGGTCATGGCATTCCTCAGCTCAGCTTCCGACGTACTGGCTTCGGGCCAGCCCTCCTCTGCGCGAACACTGAGCGGCGACGAGTTGGTGCGCATCGGCGAAATCCATGATGTGCAGAACCACTTTCGCGAGGCGCTCACCTATTACGAACAGGCCCTTCAATCCTACCGCGCACACAAACAGCGGAAAGGGGAAGCCATCGCCCTGACGAAGATCGGATTAATTTTCGAGCGGCAAGGCCGACGCCAAGAGGCGGCTGTACCATTGCATCAGGCGTTGTCGTTGTTTTCCAAAACGTCCGACTCCCCTGTGCACGCCGATGCGTTGTTTGCCTCCGGGAGAATCTCACTGTGGCTGGGTGCTCGCGAGGAGGCCGCCACGCTGTTTGAGCGGGCGAAGCAGCGGTACCGGCGGTCGCATGATGCTCGGGCGCTGGGTTCGGTGAAGCTGCAATCGGGACTCTTGAAGGTCAGTGATGGGTCGTCCGAGGAAGGGCTCCGCGAGATCGAGCAGGTACTCGAGGATGCGCGCACAAGACGCGATCAGGAGCAAGTCCTTGCGGCGTTGGTGACGCTCGGCGATGCCTACTGGATCCTGGACCGTCCTCGGGAGGCAGGCGCCCAGTATGAGCTATCCCTGACGCGACTTGAGCAGACCCCTCAAACGGGGATCGAAGCAGGGCTGCGCCTCCGCCTGGCTGCGCTCAGCGGGGCCACGGGACGGGAGGAGCAAGGCATCGAGTCCGCCAAACGTGCGGCGACTCTCTATCAATCGCTTCGGGACGTGCCGGGAGAAGCGGCCGCTTTGTCGCTGCTGGCGTCGCTCCAACAGGCGCTTGAACACGAGCCTGAGGCTGAGGAGGCGCTCCGCCGGGCGCTCCGGATCTATCGACAGCAATCGATGACGGTGCATGCCATGCGATCCGGTTCACCATCCGAAGCTACCGCTCCAAGGGGATCTCAATGACCAACCCTCCCATCACGTCATGCATGGAAAAATCCTTCTTCTGGCTTCGGGGATGACTGTTGTGGCAGGCGACGCAGGTTTGGCTGACCGCACGATCGGCGTAGATGGCCTGAAAGTAGGATTGTTCCCCGTCCTTTACGGTTCCAGTCACAGACCGTTCCGGATGTTCTTGCACCATCTCCAACGCCCGCTTCTCCGCCGCGTTGTCCGGCGCGTTGTTCGGATTGATCGGCCAGAGGCTGATCAGCCGATAACGGATCTTGGAACCGGTTCTCGCAGCCAGTTCGCTCGATTCGAGCAGAAACTGAGCCGGCAGTGGCAGGACATCCTTCTTCGCGCGCCAGTCCTCGGCCGCCTTGGTCCCCCCTCCTTTTTGCAGGCGCTCAACGACATGGACGGTATAAAAGGTGCGATCGGCCTCGATGACTGAGTGCAAATAGTCGGCAACCGTCTCGGGCGGGATCCCCGGCGTATCCGCCGCGCGGGAGGCGGACGCGATCAGGAGGCAGCCGGCAGCACATATCATGCTTCCGAATGAGATAATCTTGGCCATGGCATCTCCTTTCGGTAGGGACAGCCTCGATCTAAGCATAGTCCTCCTGCTTCTGGGAGGCAATCGCAGGTTGGCTGATTGCATTTTACAAAGGCTCTTTAGTAGCGTGTGCCGCACATGATTACGGAATTTCTGGTGACAGCCGGAGAGCAACCCAAGCGGCTCGATGTCTTTCTGGTGAACCGGGAGCGGGACGTGTCCCGTTCCAGGCTTCAACAGCTCATCGAACTCGGACGCATCCGCATCAACGATCAGATCGTCAGGCCCAGCCAGAAGATCAAACCTGGCGACAAGATCACCATGGATGTCCCCACGCCAGAACCACTGGAGCTTCAAGGCGAGGCGATCCCGCTTGAGGTGCTCTTCGAAGACGATCAGCTGCTGGTCCTCAACAAACCCCCGGGGATCGTCGTGCATCCCGCGCCCGGAAACTGGACCGGCACGCTGGTCAACGCCCTCCTCCATTACTTTCAGGCGTCGGGCGGGACCGTCTCGAGCATTGGAGGAAAAGAGCGGCCAGGACTGGTCCATCGATTGGATAAGGAGACCTCTGGTGTGATGGTCATTGCCAAGACCGATCAGGCGCACCGGCACCTCTGCGGACAGTTCACCCACCATACCATCACGCGGGTGTATGAAGCCTTGGTCTGGGGGATTCCGAAGAAAGGGCACGGGCGCATCGAGCTGGCGATCGGACGCGACGTCAAAGAGCGCAAAAAATTCTCCTCGCGAACCACACGACCGAAAGACGCTGTCACCGAATACGCTGTGAACCGCCGCTTTGATAAGGCGGTGGCGCATCTCCTCTTGTATCCGAGAACCGGCCGCACTCATCAGCTGCGGGTCCACTTGGCATCACTCGGCCATCCGATCCTGGGCGATCCAACCTACGGAGGCCGTAAAGTCTGCAGCGTCAATGGCGTGGATGTGCCTCGCGTCATGCTGCATGCGCGAACGCTGGGCTTCCGCCATCCGGTGAGCGGGGAGCTATGCGAGTATGAGCGACCTACTCCACCCGACATGGAACGTCTGATGCGCCAACTCGAGGAATGCCTGAATCACAAACGCGTGCACGGCGCTTGACAGCAGTCGGGAGTCTCGATTAGGACGATCATATGCAAACTACTGACGTGCTTGATGCGATCGGCGGACTGACGTCCCAGTTGAAGTCTTATGCGGCCAAGCTGCCGGCGATCGTACACTTGACCGTCGTTCCGACTGGCATCAAACCCAAGCCCGAAGCGGTCGATGACTACGAAGCCATCGTGTCCCGATTCCGCACTCAAAGTGCTGGAACGGCCTATAGAGGATTGAACGATTCCTTCGTGGAATCGCTTGAAGCGTTTGAAGTGGGAAAGCTCCTAGGCTCCGTCCAGCCCTTGCTTGCCGCTCTCGATCATTTGGAGCGGATGCAGCGGGATAAGGAAATCACGGCGGATCACGCTGACGCTCGACGCATTGTCGAGTATCGAGCCGGCCTGCACAAGATTTTGCCTGGGAACAAACCTGAATTGGATGGCGCTGGACGGGGAATGTGAAGGAGCGGAGCTGACAGCTACTCGCTGAGTGCTGGCAGCTGAGATATTAATGTCCCATTTTAGGACCCGTGGCGTTCGCGCCTTCGGATATCAATTTGAACCGCACGACCGAACCGCAGTGTGGACATTTCGCGCGTACTGTCTCCTCATCCAGCAACTCGTAGTCGCTGGGCTTGAGCCACATGAGCTGGAAGCACTTGGGGCAGCTACGGACTTGCGTTGCCATTCATTTCCTCGTAAACTAAGCCCGACAAGATGTTGAGGCCGGCCATCGACCGAATGCAGTGGCCGCATGCCTGCTCATCATTGGTATCCACGGGGAGCCTACTCTAGTACAAGATGCCCGCCACCCTCAAGACTGCCGTCACGTTTTCCGAAAAAAAGGAAGTGGAAGTCTCACAGCTCTTGAAGCTCTTTCATCAAGCGCCGTGGGCGAAGGATCGCACGCTGGAAGACGCCAAAGACATGCTGCGACATACCGATTTGGCGCTGTGCGCCTGGGACGGTGATCAATTAATTGGCTTCGGGCGCGTGTTGACCGATTTTACCTATCGGGCGACCATCTGGGATGTCATCGTCGATAAAGCCTATCAGAAGCAAGGCATCGGGACGGAGATCGTTCAACGCATTCTCAACCATCCCCGCCTCAAACGGGTCGAACTCTTCTGGCTGTGCACAAGGCGGCCCGCTTTTTACGCAAAGCTGGGCTTTAGCGCCAAGGAACAAACCGGCATGGTATGGACACGGTCCCGACAGGCACGGCAGGAGTAATCGGGTTTCCCGCGAGGGGCTGCGCGCAGAGGCTCGTGACAGTGACTCCGCGCACAGCATGCTGAGCACTAAAAGAACATCTTCACGCCAACCAAAAATCCAAATGAGGATGCATTCCAGTCGTTGATTTGTATGCCCCCAATCGTCGCATGCCCGTCGTTCCGCTTGTAGGCCATCTCACCGTTCAGTGCAAATTGTTTCGTGATCATCCAGTCGGCTCCCCAGCCCAGGCGCCAGGCAAACGTGTTGCTCGGCGATATTCTCGCGATGTTACGGTCTTCGCCGAAGCTGTTCACGTTCACGCCAAAGCTCATGTTCACATAGGGGGTAATCGGACCGAAGCGGACGGGACGTATTTCAATGGTCGGTAACACCGATATCGTGTCCTGATGTCCGAGATCCACCTCCGGCCGCTCAACGCCGATGCTGTGCCGCTCCCATTCGAGCATCATTCCGATCAAGAGCCAGTTGTTGAGACTGTACATGGCTTGAAAATTGACGAGCGAACCGACGTCTGTGGAGGTGTTGGGTGTCAATTGTTGCGTCAAAGGTGCAAACCCTGCTCTCATGCCGAGATAGAACTTGCCCGGCTCGGTCCCGCCATCCTTCATCGTCATCTCTTCAGCTCCCGCCTGGCCGGCGACCAACCCAAAGAACAGCGCGACGACCAACAGGAGACTTCCTCTCCAACCACGACCTAGTACCTCACGCATACACAGCCCTCCTATAGTGGAAAGAAAAACACCGGTTCTCTTATCTCTCGTCGGCGCGGCAAAATCAATACTGTTTTACAATTTCGCAGCTCACGCAGGGACACTTTGTCCCATGGCGACAGCAGAGCTGCCTGCACGACCACTCATTGCGGAGCGAGAGGTGGCAACGCTCAATTGGCGGCAAGCGGCTGCCGCAAGCGTTTGGGCGAGAGCACAATCGAGATGAAAAATAGTAGTGTCGAGAGGAGGACGATCGCCGGTCCCGAAGGAATGTCCCAGAGGGCTGAGAGCAGGACACCGGTCACCGAACAGCCAATGCCGATCATCAACGAATACCAAGTCAAGGTCGAAAGACTGTGAGTCAACTGATAGGCGGTTGAAGCCGGGATGAGTACCATGGCAAAGACCAGAATGGCTCCCACCGTCTTGAGCGAAACCACGACGGTCAATGCCACCAGGGTGAGCAGGAGAAAAAACATCTTTCTGGCCGGCACGCCGGAAGCCTCTGCCATTTCCTGATCGAACGCAATGAAATACAGTTCCTTTGAGAACAGCCCAAGACTTCCCACCACGAGGACAGTCAACCCACCGATGACTTGAAGCTCTTCTGGCGTCACGGACAAGACGTTGCCGAACAGGTAGCCGTAGACCTCTGCATTGTAGGCCTTCATCAAGCCAATAAAGAGGATCGCCAGCGCCATCGTGGTCGTATAGAGGATTCCGATCGAGACATCGAGCTTCATGGTGCCTTTTTCTTCGATCCACCCGGTGATCCAGACGGTGACCAACCCAAATACAATCGCAAGGAGCAACGGAGGCCAGCCCATCAAATAGGCGAATGCGACACCCGCGAACGCCGCGTGTGCGGTGCCGGCCCCGACGAATGCGAGACCGCGCAGCACGACGAACACGCCGATCAGCGAACACAGTCCTCCCACCATCGCAGCGGCAAGAAGCGAGCGTTGCATGAAATCGTAGGTCAGGAGGTCGAGCACGGCGGTTCACTAATGATGGTGGTAGTCTTCGACGATGATAAGGTCCTTCTCAGTGATCACGAGGTCCTTGCCGTAGACTTCGCGAAGAATCTCAGGCCTCAGGACGTCGGCCGGCGGGCCCGCGGCATACAGCCTGGTTTTAAGGAGAATCAAGCGGTCCACTCGTGTGCGAATCATGTTGATGTCATGGGTGACCAGCAGTACGGTCAATCCCAATTCTTGATGGAGATGCTCGACTAATTCGATGACGTTGTATTGGGTCGTAATATCCAAGCCGGTGGTCGGCTCATCTAGCAGCAGCACCTCCGGTTGCTGGGCGAGGGCGCGGGCGATGAACACCCGCTGCTGCTGCCCACCTGACAGATGGCCGAGAGCCGTATCTCTGTGCCGCTCCATGCCGACGTGCGTGAGCGCCTCCATCGCGATCCGGCGATCGGCCGTCCCCGGGCGCTTGAACAATCCCATGGCTCCGTAACGGCCCATCATGACCGTCTCGAGCACCGTCACCGGGAAATTCCGATCAACCACGCCCTTTTGGGGGAGGTAGCCGATCTTGGCCCGGTGATGACAACGCAGCTCATCGCACGCGCAGTCAAAAATGTGCAGATGCCCTTCGAGGGGAGCCATCAACCCCAGGACCGCTTTGCATAGAGTGGTCTTGCCCGATCCGTTCGGACCAATCACGCCGACGAATTCTCCGGCGCCAATGGTCAGGGTGAGGTCTTTGAGTGCAACGATGCCGGGAAATCCGAACGAGGCGTGGTCAAAACGGATGATCGGCTGGTGAAGTGTAGACACTGGAGCGGGCGTCCTTTCGTCGTATAGCACGCGTGTTTGCCCGGCGGGACTACGAGGTCTCTAGCGCGCTAGCCAATTGGAGCACATTATAACGGAGCATGTCGAGATAGGTATCTGTCCGCGGCAGGCCACCAGGAAGGGTCGTTAATACTACGACACGGGCACCCGTTTCTCTCGCCAGCAGCTCGGGTACGCGCTGGCTGAGTTGAATCTCGGAAACCACGGCTTTCACCCGGTGCCGCTTGATGGTCTCGATCAACTGTCGAATCTGGGCTGCGGAGGGTTCGCTCGCTGATTGGGCTTGAATGGTTGCGACGATTTCGAAGCCGAATCGTCGCGCGAAATACGGCCAGGCGGGATGGTGGGCGACGATTCGTCGGTCCGACAGTTTGCGCAGCCGATCGGTGAGCTCGGCGCGAAGCTGGTCCAAGCGCCTGAGGTACGCGGCTTGATTCTGACGAAATTCCTGCGCATGGTCGGGATCCGCGTGGCTGAGAGCCTCGGTGACATGGCGCATCATCGTCACGGCATTTTCTGGGTCCATCCAGACATGAGGGTTCCCGCCCGCATGTTTGACGCCGTCGCGATGGTTGGGATCCGCTTCATGGTCATCGTGGATGAGGCCGATGCCTTTGGAAGTGGTGACGATCGTCAGAGAAGACCGTCCGGCACTTTTCACCAGATTTGCGACCCACACTTCAAGCCCCAGACCCACCTCAAACAGCACCTGGGC
>DATIGH010000110.1:0-4574 GCA_035454845.1 Nitrospira sp. | reverse complement strand
GGCCGGTTGTACGACGTCGGCATCGAGGGAAGATGTGCAGTTCAAGCAGGCGACGGCGGAAGAGTTGACGGCGCTCCTGCGTCAGCGAGAGTTGGCCATCCAGACCATGAAAGGCCTCTTCAGCGCGAAAGTTCGCGGAGGGATCATGCCGATTGCGACACGCGTTGAAGGGACGGTCTATTATCGGCGTCCGAATGCCATGCGGCTCCGCGGCTTCACCGCGATCGGCAGTGAGTTGTTCGAATTTATCCAGGCCGACGATCAGTTTGTCTTGCGTCTTCCGACCATGGGCCGGGTGCTTTCTGGCCATCCTGCCGACATGAGCGAGATGGGGAAACTTGCCAGGCCGTTTCAGTTAAGCGTGTGGGCGATGAGTGGCGTCCTCGGAACCGGCACCATCAGCGCGGAAGAGACGGCGACGGTCGTCGAAGAAGGAGACCGTTACCGGCTCGACATTTCTGGACGGTCAGCCGAGGGCGGATCACTCATCCACCGGCGCCTCTGGTTCGATCGGCAGACACTCTTGGTGGTGAAGGAGGATCGACTGACCGAAACGGGCGAGATCGATGCCACCATCCAATATGAGGACTTTCGTGCGGTTGGCGAGCTCGCTGGTGTTGCGCTTCCTGCCGAGGGCCGCTTGCTGCGCCCGTTCAAGATTCTGCTCGAGGATGGTCGGGGGCAGGGAAGCGTGCAGGTGACCTTCCATGAGCTGATTCCAAATGCCACGCTCAAGCCGAGCGAGCTAGCCCAAGGATAAACGAGCGTTTTTCATGAAAGTCCTTGCAGTCGAAACCGCGACGGCCTGGCAAAGCATCGCGCTGCTCGATGGTGAGCGCGTGCTCGCCCGTTGCGACCAGGATGCCGCTGGTTCCCATGTCCGGCTGCTGTTGCCCGCTATCGACCGTGTGTTTTCAGAAGCCGGCCTTGTTCCGGCACAATTAGACGGCCTTGCCGTCTCCATCGGACCGGGATCTTTTACCGGCCTCCGAGCCGGTCTATCCACCGTGCTTGGCATCCGTACCATCACTCAGCTGCCTCTCGTCGTCGTACCCACGCTCGAAGGCATGGCCTGGAATCTGCGCGATGCCCTCATACCTGTTTGTCCGGTCATCAATAGCAGGCGCGGTGAGCTCTACTGGGCGCTCTTTCAATGGCGCGGCAAGGATGAGCTTGATCGTCTCATGCCCGAGCAGGTCGGGGCCGCCGCGGACTTGGGGAAGCAACTCACCGGCCCGGTCATCGTCTATGGAGAAGGATGGGAGACCGAGAAGGAGGCCATCAGAGCTAAGGCGGCACGGACGGCGATCCTGACCGAAGCCATGGCACACATGAAACCCTCCGCGGTGTCAGTGGGATTGGCTGGCCTGCTGCGGCTGTCCCGGGGGGAGCGGGCCGGCCTGGGAATCAGCCCACTGTACGTCCAGCGACCTGAAGCCGAGCTCAAGTATGAACAGTCGGGGGGGACCTCACCGGTCGTCAGACGGGAGGAAAAGGTCGCGCGAAAACTCCGCAACCGTCTGGTCATGAAGTCCGCTCGCGGAAGGCGGAAGGTATGACGGCTCGCAACTGGACCATCGTGCCCGCAACTGTTGAATCTCTTTCAGAAATTCTGAAGATAGAAGAAGCTTGCTTCTCGGCCCCCTGGACGCGCAAAATGTTGGAAGCAGAGCTGAGCGGAAACCCCTTCGCACATTTCCTGCTGGCCAGGTATGGAGAGGGGGGTGGAGTCACCGCAGGAGCGATAATCGGGTATCTCTGCTATTGGATCGTGTTCGAGGAAGTCCGGCTCATGAACCTGGCGGTCATCGAGTCCATGCGGCATCGCGGGATCGCCTCATCCTTGGTCACCGCCGCATTACAGACAGGCATGTCCCACTCCGCCCATCGTGCCGTACTCGAAGTGCGGGTTTCCAACCGTGCCGCCCAACGGATGTATGAAGGGTTCGGCTTTACCCGAACGGCCGTTCGGCCGAAGTATTATACTAATCCAGATGAGGATGCCGTGTTGATGGAGTTGGATCCGATTGTCCTCAAGGGTGCCGGCTCCTCGATGTGCCACGACCAAGGAGGACACCAGCCACTGCGATAGTCACTCAACCAGGAGGTACAACAATGCTGACGGACAATGTGATCGTGGAGCGGTTGCGCCAATCCAACACAGAATTCCGCGAACTCGAAGAGTCCCACCATCGCCTGGACCTTGAATTGAATGAGTTGCAAAAACGTCATGTATTGACGCCGGCGGAAGAGTTAACCAAGAAGCAAATGCAGAAAGAGAAACTCGCAAAGAAAGATAAAATGGCCGAATTAATCCGGATCTATCGCGATCACGAGTCACACGCCACCGCCCACTGAGGAGCATCATTGTGGGCTCGACTGGCAGTCACCGGAACGTTGTTCATGCCGCAGATCACCAACCCGCTGGCCGTACACATCCAGACGATCAAACGGCGCCTGATCATCATTGGGGCCACCATCCTCGTATTCATGATGGCCGCGTTTGCCTTCTCGGCCGACATGGTGGCATGGTTGAACCGCCCGTTTCCCAATCCTCTGGTGTTTTATGGACCCACGGAAGCGCTCTTCGCGTCGATCAAGGTCTCGTTTCTTGCGGCGGTGCTGGCCAGCCTGCCGGTCGTGTTCTACCAATTCTGGAAGTTCGTGCAGCCCGCGCTGCTCCCTCGGGAGCAGCGCTGGGGTATCCCGTTGATTCTGCTTGCCGGAGCGCTCTTCGCCCTGGGGTTGCTGTTCTGTAACCTCGTTATCCTGCCGCTGGTCATCGATTTCTTCGTCAGTTTCGGTATGGACCGGGACATTACCCCAGAGCTGAGCGTGGGCACGTACATTGATTTCAACGTCAAGTTTCTGCTCACGTTCGGATGCGCGTTCGAATTGCCCCTCGTGCTCACGATTCTGGCGCACGTTGGGTTCGTATCCGCGCAGCAACTTGCGAAATTTCGGAGACACGCGATCCTCAGCGCTTTGATCATTTCGGCCATCATTACGCCGGATGCAACCCTGTTTACGATGATGCTGATGGCCGTCCCGTTGATGGTGCTCTACGAAATCGGCATACTTGGCGCCCGACTGTTCGGCCGCGCCCGACCCAGCGACGTCGATCTGCCCATGGATCCTGACTTGCCCATCAGGACAGCGGGCCACAGAGTCCGATAGAATGCTCCCATGACAAGACGACTATTCAGTACTACGTTGATCGTCCTCCTCCTGTCGACGGTCTCGTTCGCCTCCAGTCCGTCTGGTCCTTACGACCAGCAGGCCGCGAGCATCCAGGCCATTACGCCGGTGGGACCGGATGTGCTCTATGCGGGATCGTTCGGCTTCGGGCTGTTTCGCAGCAATGACCGTGGAACCACGTGGGTGAAATCCGGCGAAGGCGTGAGCGATCCGTTCATCTTGTCCCTGGCAACGGCGAAGGACGGGACAGTCTATGTCGGCACGTTTCGAGAGGGCGTGTTTCGGAGCACCGATCAAGGCAAGACCTGGCAATCCGTCAACTCCGGTCTCAAGCGCAAAGAGGTCAAGACCTTGCTCGCCGTCGGAAATCTGCTCTACGCCGGGACGGCCGATGGCGTGTATGGGTTGAATCGGGCCGGTGACCGTTGGACCGTGGTCACCAGCGGCCTCGACGAGATCCTCGTTCACGCGCTGGCGCAATCGGCCGACGGCACGTTGTATGCCGGAACGTCAGGCAAAGGCGTTCTGCGTTTCAAGGCGGACTCCAGCGGCTGGGTGCGGTTGCGGCATGGATTGAAAGATCATGAAGGTATGATCGAAAACTTTATCCGGGTGTTGACGATCGATCCCGAAGGCGGTATTTACGCCGGGACATTCGATGGAGGCGTGTTTCGCAGCCACGACGGAGGCGATACGTGGCGCCCGATCAGCCGCTCTTTGCCGAATGATTCCATCCGAGGCATCGTGTTCAACAACCGTGGCCTGTTCGTCGCTACGGGACACGGGATCTTCAAAACGACCGACAAAGGACGGCAATGGGTGCCGCTCAACAACGGCTTGACCAGCATGGCTGTGCAGGTACTCGTCGAGTCGCCCAGCGGATCACTGTATGCCGGAACCAACGCCGGCGCGTACCGCAGCGACGACGACGGCAAGAGCTGGAGCGCCATCAATCAGGGACTGGAAGAGGGCGTCGCTCCCCCGCCGTTCCTTTTTCGGTAGAGAGAATGCTGAAAACGGTCTCCAATTTCGTTCTCGGTCAGCCGTCGACCTGCGGCGTACCTAGCAGCTGTACGCCTCAGTCGCCGCCTTCCCTGCGGCCTCATTGGGCGACCGTTTTGAGCATTCTCCGTGCAAGGTAGTGGCTTGCCGGCCGGGACAAATTAGACGTTGGGGGTTTTTGGGAATGGCATTCACAGCTCAGATGAAAGGAATGGCAAGATGGCAGAAGTGAACGACAAGACCAGAGCCACGATTTCGGTTACGAACAAAGGACAGCGGCTCGGAGATATCGTGCTGCGATTCTTTCACGATGTCGCCCCCGGCCATGTGAAGAACTTCGTCGATCTGGCTCAGAAGGGGTTCTACAACGGCAC
>DATIGH010000109.1:0-7107 GCA_035454845.1 Nitrospira sp. | reverse complement strand
GATGTGTTCCGAGGGACGGTCACCAGAACGACCTTTGCTCTGGACCCGGCCACCAGAAGCCTGTTAGTGGAAATCGACCTGCCCAACAAAGATCATCTTTTGCAGCCTGGCATGTTCGGCGAGGTCACCCTCGTCTTGCTGCAGAAGCCGGGAGCTCTGGTGGTTCCGCCCGGCTCCATCATCACACAAAACAACGCGAAATCTGTTTTTGTTCTCGAGGACGGCTCGGCAAAGCTGGCGCCAATCCGGACAGGGATCACCGACGGTCGGTGGGTTGAAGTCACGGAAGGGCTGACCGGGACGGAAGAGGTCGTCGTGGTGGGTAAAGGCAACTTGACGGAAGGAACCCACGTCAATGCGTCGCCATACAATCTTCCACCGGGCACTCCGGCTGTCCAAAAATTCGAGCGGCGCTCCACCGGTCGTTAAATGCGGCAATGGCGTTATGACGAAGGAGCGACACTGAAAAGGCCGCCTCAGGCTGCAGCGATCACAAATTCCCTTGCCAAAGCACATACGGAGACTACTATGAAACTGCTACTCGTGATCTACCACCAATCCCTGGAAGATGACGTCCGAGATCTTTTACGGGATCTGGATGTCAAAGCCTTTACCGAAGCCCCCAAAGTGTTTGGCATCCGATGATCTTCGCAGCGCTCAAAAATCCCTACGCAGTCGTCGCCATCAGCCTGATCGTCATGATCCTCGGGATCATCTCGTTTCAGAACATGGTGGTAGACATCTTCCCTGAAATTAATCTCCCGGTCGTTGCCGTGGCGACGTTCTATAAAGGCATGGGGCCATCCGAGATTGAAGGCGCCATTACGCTCAGGTTGGAGCAACTCTACCTACAGGCCTCCTACGTTGAGCATATCGAGTCACGATCGTTAGCCGGTGTCAGCCTCATCAAGGTGTATTTCCAACCGTCGTATGACGTCAATGCCGCCATGGCGGAAATTACCAGTTTAACTTACTCCGCGCTCAGATACCTGCCTCAAGGCATATTCCCTCCCATCATCATCAAATTCGGCGCCGCCAGTCTTCCGATCGGGACGTTGACGGTGAGCAGCGAGTCTCTGGACGAAAAGCAAGTGCGAGATCTCGCCTACTACACAGTCCGGCCGCAATTGGCCAACGTTCCAGGCGCGTTCGTAGCCCCCAGCTTCGGCGGCACCGTCCGCCAGATCAGCGTGTTTCTCGATCGGGAGCGCATGATGGCTCGCGGTCTTTCGACCCAGGAAATTGTCGCAGCCGTGAACGCCCAGAGCCTTTTGCTCCCCGCGGGGAACGTCAAGATCGGGGATTTCGATTACAACGTGTACACGAACAGCATGATCAAGCTGGTCGATGACATGAATCAGATTCCGATCAAAGTGGCCAATGGCGCCCCCATCACGCTGGCAGACGTGGGCAAAGCCGTGGATTCGACGATGATCCAGTCGAACATTGTGCGAATCAACGGACGTCGGGCGGTCTATCTCCCAATCCTCAAACAGGCCGGGGCCAATACCATTCAAGTCATCGACGGCATCAAGGAAGGGCTGCCGAAGTTGCTGGGTCTCCCGAAGGACCTCTCAGTCAAATTGATCTTCGATCAATCCCTCTATGTCCGGCAATCCATCGAAACTCTTGAGCATGAGGGTCTACTCGGCGGTGGTCTCGCATGCCTGATGGTCTTTCTCTTTCTGGGTAGCCTCCGCTACACGCTCGTCGTCGCCATGGCCATTCCCATCTCGATCCTCGCCTCGTTCGGGTTGCTGTATTTCACAGGCCACACCGTCAATCTCATGACGCTTGGTGGCTTGGCCTTGGTCATTGGCACGCTGCTCGACGACAACATTGTCGTGTTGGAGAACGTGCATCGTCATTTGACGCTCGGAAAATCGGCGTGGCAGGCGGCCGCGGACGGGGCCGGCGAAGTGGCCTTGCCGATGCTGGTCGCAATGACGAGTACCCTCATCGTCTATCTGCCGATCGTGTTCTTTACCGGAATTGTGAAGTTCCTCTTCGTGCCGCTCGCCATCGCCGTGGCCTACACCATGATTGTCGCCTATCTGGCGTCCATGACTGTGGCACCGGTCGCGCTGGCCACGCTGCTGCGGGCAGAGACGCACCATCATGACGAGTCTGAAGGCGAATCCCGGAGGCTTTTTGACCGAATGTTTGCCGTGGTCGTTCGTGTCTATGAAGCGCTGCTTCGACGGTGCCTTGCGCACAAGGCATTCGTCTTGATCGCCGTAGCAGGACTATTCATTCTTGCCATCTCGCAGGCTCCGCGCATGGCAACGGAATTTTTCCCGAAAGTCGATGCCGGCCAGTTCATCCTCAATGTCTCGGCCCCTGACGGAACGAGAGTGGAAAACACAGAAGCCCTGGTGGCTCAAGTGGAATCCATCATCAAGGAGGAAATCCCCGCCTCCGATTTGGACCAGATCGTGGCCAACATCGGATTGCCGCAGGGATGGATGGTCATGTTTACACCCGTGACAGGTCCCCACCAGGCCTTCATTCTGGTCAATCTTGCTCGTGGGCACCAACTCGGCACTCCCGAAATCGTCGAGCGCTTGCGGGCGAGACTGGCGCGCGAGCTGCCGAGCGTCAAATTTTCCTTCCAGACCGGCGGAATCATCAGTGACGTCATCAACTTCGGACTGCCCGCGCCCATCGACATCAAGATCAGCGGACCCAAGCTCCCCGAGGTCGCCGAGGCCGCTTCTCTTGCGAAAGCCGCGGTGACGCAGGTCGCGGGTACGGCTGACGTGCAGATCAGACAGGGCATGGACTATCCGGAACTGCACTTGGACATCGACCGAGCAAAAGCCTCCTACCTGGGTCTGAACGAGCGACAGGTCGTGGTCGACTTGGCCACCGGTCTGAGCTCGAATCTGCAGTTCAACCCGGGGTATTGGATCGATCCACGCTCGAATAATGCGTATTTCGTCGTCGCTCAATATGCCGAACAGACCTTGGTGCAGTTTGACGACTTCTTGAATACACCGCTTGTCGGCTCGCGAGTCGATCGGCCGTCGGTGGCCAGCGCGTTGTCCTCTCTGGACCGCGGCAGTTCTGTCTCCCTTCAGCAAACCGCCTTCTCGCAGCAAGGCATTCGGGCGCCAGGAAGCGCCACCGCTCCAGCGGCGGTGCTCTTACGCGACATCGTGGAGGTCAACCGTCGAACGGGTCCCGAGACCATCGATCACTACAACCTCCAACGCACGATGGACGTGTTGATCAATATTCCAGGAAACGATCTCGGCCGGGTCGCCTCCTGGGTCGAAGACGCCTTGCAACACATCACCATGCCGAAAGACGTGATCGTGACCCTGAAGGGTGAAGTTGACGCCATGCGGGCAGCCTTAAAAGGGTTCGGTGGCGTCCTTCCCCTGGCCATGATACTCATCTACCTCGTGATGGTCGGATTGTTCCGGTCGTATCTGGACCCACTCGTCATCATGTGCGCGGTCCCGTTGGGATTCATCGGGGTGATCGCCATGCTGCTGGCGACAGACACGTCCGTCAATGTGGAATCGTTGATCGGCACCCTCATGATGGTCGGGATCGTGGTGTCGAACAGCGTCCTGTTGGTCGACTTCGGCAATCGACGGATGCGTGAAGGCATTCCTGTCGCAGAAGCCGTAGTCGAAGCGGGACGGCAGCGCATACGGCCCATTCTCATGACTTCGTTGGCGACCATCTGTGGCCTGGCACCCATGGCACTCGGGTTCGGAGAAGGGAGTGAAGCCAATATCCCCTTGGCGAGAGCCGTCATCGGCGGCTTGCTGGTCTCGACCGTGATGACCCTCTTCTTCATTCCGGTCTTGCATGCGCTGGCTAAAGGACGGTCAGACACGCGTCCGGTGGAGCTGGCTCCTTCAACTGCACAATAATCACCCATGCGCTACACAAAAACACAAATCACCGTCTTCGGCACTCTCGTCACCGTGCTTACGTTGGTCTTCTTGTACGTGCTCACCGATGGATCGGAGCAATCTGCGGTAAAAGCAAAGACATCCGTCAAAGCCGCCGAATCGCAACACATCGCCCATGACGGCGCAATCACCGTGCAAACAATCAGACCAGTCCGCCGAGATATCACACGAACGCTGACGCTCCCAGGGAATGTCGCTCCCTGGTATCAGGCGACGTTGTATGCCAAGGTTCCGGGCTATCTGAAACGGATGAGCGTCGATAAGGGCGACAAGGTCGTCAAGGGACAGCTTTTGGCTGTGCTCGACGCACCGGAGGTCGAACAACAGTTCCAGCAGGCACAAGCCGACTATAAGATCAAATCGCTGACCTATGGTCGTTTACTGAAAGTCTGGAGAGAGAACCCTGATGTCATCGCGAAACAGGACTTGGACGTCGCCCAAGCTTCCGCGGAGGGCGCCAAGCACCTCATGGACAATCGACGAACCTTGTACGAATACACCAAAGTCGAGGCGCCGTTCGACGGAACAATTACCGCGCGCTTCGCGGACCCCGGCACGATGATTCAGTCGGGAGCGGGCTCAGCGACCCAGGCAGCACCTCTCTATACCCTCATGGACTTGGATCAGGTCCGCGTCTACGTCAGCGTCCCTCAAGAGGCGGCGCACCTCGCGAAGCCGGGTGTGCCCGCCACCCTGACGCTCAAGGAGTTACCGAACAACACTCTACATGGCGTCATCACCAGAACGACGGAAGCCTTGGACCCTGCCACGCGAACATTGCTGGTCGAAATTGACCTGCCGAACGGACAACGTCTGCTTCAGCCAGGGATGTTCGTGTCCGTGACGTTGGCATTGGAACGCCACCCACAGGCCCTTTCAGTACCTCCAAGCGCCATTGCCCAGGCGGCTGCTGGGTCATCACGGTCGATGGTTTTCGTGGTGAATCAGGGGACGGTAACAATGAAGCCAGTTACCACGGGCATAGACGATGGCACGGGAATTGAGATCAAGGAAGGATTATCTGATGAGGAGGACGTCGTTGTGGTCGGAAAAACCGGTTTGAAGGACGGGGCACCCGTCCGAGCGTCGCCGTATAACCTGCCGTCAGGAATACCTTCACGCCAGAAGTATTAACCCAAGAGAGGGTCGCCATGCATCAACGCACAATGGTCATAACAGTGATCGGTATGTTTCTTATCATTCCCAACGGTCTCTTGGCCCAACCTCCAGGATCTCTTGACACCTCGGCAAAAGGCCGTTTTCTCGGCTTGGAACAGGCCATTGAGACAGCGTTGCAGAGCCATCCAATCGTTTTGGAGGGGAATGCGAGTCTTCAGGCTTCCTCTGCGCGTGTGGACCAGACCAAGTCGCTCTACTATCCGCAGGTCTATGCCAATGCCGATGGAGCGGCGGGCTCTGCTCGGATCAATCCCCGCTTCGTCACGCCGGCCGGCGCGATGCTGCAGCCAAATCTCAGCTCCTACACCGCAGGCGTGCTCGCCAGCCAGCGAATTTATGACTTCGGTTACACCAGAAATCTCGTCGAATCCTCTGAGTCCGGCGTACGGGCGCAGGAACAGGATGTCAACGCGAGGAGGGCGCTCGTGATCGTCAACGTGCAGCGGACGTATCTAAACAGCCTCAAGCGGCAGCGGCTGGTGCGGATCGCCGAGGAAACCGTGCGCGAGCGCGGGACGATCGTCAGTCAAATCGATACCCTTTACCGCCAACAGCTGAAGTCCAAGCTCGATTTGGACTTGGTCCGCGTGGAGCTGGTCAATGCAGAATCGCTCCTTGTTCGGAGTCGAAACGACCTCAAATCGAGTTTCGCCGATTTGAATCGCGCCATGGGCATCGAGGGGTCGGAAGACTACACGCTGGAGGACCTGTCCATAGAGGTGAAGGCTCAACGAGGGCTCAATGAGCTGATCGCCGACAGCCTGACGCACCCCGAAGTCAAAAGAGCCAAGGAAGCCACTGCCGCGGCGGAAGCCAAGAAGCGCGCCATGAAGAGCCAGTATCTGCCGACCGTTTCAGCCATCGCCAGCGGCGGCTATTACGATACCTTCGATCCCAACCGCAACCTAACAACGGGTGGATGGTGGGCGGCGGGCGGCCTGGTCTCTATGCCACTCTTCACTGGCGGCCTCATCGAAAACCAGGTGAAAGAGGCGGCGGCACAGGAAGCGGCCGCCTTCGCTCAAACTACCAACATCGAGCAGGCGCTCACCCAACAGGTGACGAACGCCTATCTGGACACGATCACGTTCACGCAACAAATCAAGCTGGCCGAGGACCTGGTCAAAACGGCCCAGGAAGCGCTGAGCCTGGCCAAGCAGCGGTATAAGCTTGGCCTCGGGTCTGTCATCGAGGTCACTCAGTCCGAAGTCGGTCTCACCGCCGCCCAGACGAAACTGGCGGAAGCCCTGTACGATTACAAAATTGCTGAAGCAACGTTAGTCTATGCGGCAGGTGGAAATACACAACTGCAAATTGATCCAATCATCCGCTAAGAGGATACTGCCCGGAGCGGGATCCGGTGCATAACCAAGGGGAGGTCGGCCGCAGAGTCCATTGACCGGGCGCACGGTCGTCATGGAGCGCTGGATTGAACGGCGGTCGCAGTGACCGATGTCTGCCAGCGGTTCATGTCGATCACGAGCTCGTCCTTCGTGTTGGCGAAGATCGTATCCCAGATGCTGCTGCGCTGCTTAATCACGGCTTCGGACGGTTGAAAATGAAGATCGAAGCCTTTTGCTGCCGTCGGTCGCATCGGGTACCGGCGGTCGTAAATCATGCCATAGAGAGGAATGCCATAGACGATTTGCCAATTACCCAGAATGACGTGCAACTGACTGTCGCGGACATAGAAGCCGCCCGTAGTGATGACGCGTTTGACGGAGGTTTGGGGCTCGCTGAGGTAGAAAGTGACCCGTTCATTGTATCGCGCGGCGGCGAAGGCGTCGGTCAACTGGGCAGCCAGCAGCGCCACCTCCTCTTCCTTAAAGGCCGGGGTCAGCGGCGCCTCACCTTGGAACCATTTTTGGATCCAGATGCGATGCTCTTTCACCATCATTCCATTGAGCAGACGGGTCATCTGATCGACGGTGAACGTTTGCGGGTGCGTATGATGGCCGGGAGGCCATTCAGGTAGGACAGCGTCGTCTTCCTCCAACCG
>DATIGH010000108.1:0-9699 GCA_035454845.1 Nitrospira sp. | reverse complement strand
CAAGAAGGCATGTGTATCATTGTCCGAGGACGCCTCACCGTCTATGAGCCGCGCGGCGAATATCAGATCGTCCTGGACAGCGTCGAGCCCAAAGGAATTGGCGCCCTGCAATTGGCGTTCGACCAACTAAAGGCCCGGCTTGCCGCCGAAGGCTTGTTCGACGAGGGAAAGAAAAGAGCATTACCCCCCTTCCCACGCAGCGTCGGCATTGTGACGTCGCTGACCGGCGCAGCAATACGGGACATGCTGTCGGTCCTTCATCGGCGATGGCCGACGCTGCATGTCATCGTCGTCCCCGTGCCGGTTCAAGGCGAAGGTGCTGCTCAGCGTATTGCGAATGCTGTGGCCATGTTGAATGAAGAGGACCTCGTCGACGTCATGATCGTCGGCCGCGGGGGAGGTTCACTCGAAGATCTCTGGAGTTTTAACGAAGAGATTGTGGTCCGTGCGATTGCGGCTTCCCGTGTCCCCGTCGTATCCGCGGTGGGTCACGAAACGGATGTGACGCTGACGGATTTCGCCGCCGATCGCCGGGCGGCAACGCCTTCCGCCGCCGCCGAAACCGTGGTGCCGGTGCGGGCCGAGGTAGTCGAGCGCTTGCGTATATTGACGGTGCGCGGTGTGCAAGCCATGGCACGGCATTGCGCATTTGAGCAGCGGCGTCTGGAAGTGCAGGTCGGCAGATTGGCCGAAATCCGGTTCCGGATACGCCAACAATGCCAACGAATACACGATGCCATAGACCGCTTGCAAGCGGTGACCTGGGACCGGGTCGCCTCAAGCCGGGATGCGGTTCGGGACCGCCAACGGGCGTTGGCCGGCCTCAATCCGGTCTTCGTCGTGAAACGAAGCCTTGCGGCGATCACATTTTTAACGCACCGGCTCGAACGCCAAATCGTGGTCTTGGGCGATGGCCGGAAGCGCCGGATGGCAGCCATTGCAGCGCAACTGGCGCAGTTGAGCCCCTTGGCGATTCTCGGGCGGGGCTATAGCATACTCTCCCGCGCGCGAGACGGAGTGATTCTCCGAAAGGCGGTTGATGCGCGCCTCGATGAGGAACTCATCGCACGCCTCTCTCAGGGGCAGCTTCGTTGCACGGTCAAACGCGTGTTGCCCGATCCATCGATGTAAATCGTGCACCGGCCCGGTTATAATGTGCTTTCACACGCAAGGAAAGGATAGGTGTGGTTGTGGGCGGGGTAAAGTTCGAACAGGCCATGGCAAGGTTGGAAGCGATCGTCGGTGAATTGGAAAAAGGTGACCTGCCACTGGACGAATCATTAAAGATTTTCGAAGAGGGGATTCGCCTCTCCAAAAGCTGCCTGAAAATCCTGGAGGACGCTGAGCGGAAGGTCGAGGTGCTGGTCCAAGACAGAAACGGCAAGAAGCGGCTTCATGCCTTCTCCCCGGATGAGGACACGGATGACTCATCGGACGAGTCATCACGTTAATGCTCCTGTGGGGTTCTGTTCAGGTCGTCCAACCTCCGAGTTTCTCCTCAATATGCAGCGCTATGGATACCAAACCGCCCGGTGAAAAGGAGCGGTTGGATCGCCTGCTGGTCCACCAGGGCCTTGTCGCCAGTCGAGAGGCAGCGGTCCGGACGATCCTGGCGGGCGGGGTGCAGGTGGACGGCACGGTCGTCGATAAACCGGCCAGGCTCGTTCCCCGTAGCGCCCGCATTGAAATCGAACGTGCGGCCCCGTTTGTCAGCAGGGCCGGAGAAAAGTTGGCAGCCGCGCTCGACGCCTTCTCAATCGATCCACGAGGGATGATCGCTCTGGACGTCGGCTGTTCGACAGGCGGCTTTACCGATTGTCTGCTGCAACGGGGAGCCCAACGGGTCTACGGGGTGGACGTCGGATACGGTCTTATCGACTGGAAGCTTCGCCAAGACCCGCGGGTTGTCTTGCGCGAACGGACAAATATCCGGTACATCGAGCGGTCGCTCATCCCTGAGCCGATTGACCTTGCGGTGATAGACGTGTCTTTTATCTCCCTCATGCTGGTACTGCCGAATGTTGTGCCGTTCTTGCGTGACAGGGGACGAGTGATCGCACTCGTCAAACCGCAGTTTGAAGTGGGAAAAGGGCAGGTCGGGTCCGGGGGAATCGTGCGGGATCAAGCTCAGCGCCGAGCCGTGACCGAGAAGGTGATTTCATCGGCCGGCGGCCTCGGTCTCCACGTCAGCGGCATTCTGGATTGTCCGGTGAAAGGGCGTAAAGGCAATCAGGAAATTCTTGTGAGCTTTCAGCATCACGGTATAATCAGTCCGTCTGAGGGGCGGTCGAGAGTGGAGGGGGCATGAAGGTTCTCGTCACGGGCGGTGCAGGGTTCATCGGATCTCATGTGGTCGATCGGTTGATCCTGGAAGGGCACGAGGCGGTCGTCGTCGATAATCTCGTGACGGGAAAACGCAGGAACATTAATCGAGCGGCGCGGTTCTACAAGATGGACGTCCAGAGCTGGCGTCTGGAGCGGGTGTTCCGCAATGAACGACCGAACGTGGTGATGCATCTAGCGGCGCAGATGGACGTACGGAAGTCGGTCGAGGATCCGATGTTCGACGCCCAAGTCAATGTGCTCGGAACCTTGAACGTGTTGCAGCAGGCGGTGAAGCACGGGGCACGGAAGGTTATTTTTTCTTCCTCTGGAGGAGCGATCTATGGTGAGCAAGAGACTTACCCCGCTGCCGAAAACCATGTGCTCAAGCCGTTGTCTCCCTATGGCTTAAGCAAGCTCTGCGGAGAGCAATACCTGTCGTACTTCCAACGTGTGAGCGGCCTTCAAGCCGTCAGCCTTCGATATGCAAATGTGTACGGCCCGCGCCAGGATCCGGAAGGAGAAGCGGGCGTCGTCGCAATCTTCATTCAAAAAATGCTCAACAACGAACAAGCCGTGATCAACGGCAATGGACGACAGACGCGAGATTTTGTCTTTGTCGATGACGTTGTGGAAGCGAATCTTGCCGTGATGGGGCAGGAGACGCAAGGCACCTTTAACGTGGGAACAGGCGTGGAAACTTCGATCAACGACCTCTTTCGCATTCTCGTCCAGCACACCGGCTCGACCTGCAAAGAGGTACACGGCCCGGCCAAAAAAGGAGAGCAGGCAAGGAGCGTCATTGATGGTGCGAAACTACGGCAGGAAGTGTCCTGGGAGCCGAAGGCCGATTTGAGTGATGGGTTGAAGAAAACCGTCGAGTACTTCAGATCCCGCATGCATTGACATGCCGGCCGGGTCCACCGGCTAGTACCTCGGCACTGAACGATCCACCTGCACCGACCAGGCGTCGATTCCGCCCACCAGGTTCTTGACGTTCGGATATCCTTGTTGAAGGAGGAAGTTGGTCGCGTCCGCACTCCTCATGCCATGATGGCAGATCGCAATGATTTCGGCATCCCGGTTGAGTTTGCCCAGAGACTGGGGCAGCGTAGCCAGCGGAATCAGTGTGGAGCCGTTCAGCTTTGCGAGGTCAAACTCCCATTGTTCGCGCACGTCGAGGAGGACGAGTTGATCGCCTCTCTCCAGTTTGCTTTTCAGTTCAGTAGGAGTGATGGTATAAGCCATAGTTGCCTCCGTGTTCTTGACTCGAAATGCATATTAAGTGAGCCTCGAAAAGGCTGTCAATCCGGTTCGGCTCGCTCAGCATTCCCCGGAATGCCTTGACCAGTGGTCTGGAAAAATCAACGTTTGGAACCAGCGTCTACGCAGTTCACCGGAGGACAATATTTGTTCATTTTTGTCATCGAACCGCTGTCTAGACTAACAGTCTTACGAGATGACACGGGATGGTTCCTGGCTCAAAGGTGCAAAACAAGACCGTAAGTGGTTGAATTAATTATGTGTGTCACATTTATGATTCTAGGTAGGGCATGGTACTTGCTCAAGAGGGATTGGCGATAGTGCCGACGAAGGTTTCATCCGGAAGAGTGTTGATGGTGCTGGTCACGACCTCGAATCGCCGGGAAGCCGTGTCGATCGCCGAGGCTGTGGTAAGGAAAAAGCTGGCCGCCTGTGTGAACGTGGTTCCTTCGGTGACATCCATCTTTCACTGGAAAGGGCACGTGCAGAAGAGTCGTGAGGTCCTCCTGATCATGAAAACGAGCGCGCGCCGATATCCTGCTCTCGCAAGGTTCGTCCGGTCGATGCACTCATATGAAGTGCCTGAAATTATCGCGTTGACCGTTGACAAGGGTCTAGACCCATATCTTGAGTGGGTTCTCAAAGAAACCGCTATAGATTGAGGGAGAAGAGATCTGATGTCCAATTTTGAGGGGTTGACCAAAGCAGCCTAGATGGGTACACTCGAAACCTGGGCGACGTGATGGTCCCCTTGCAGCGAAGGGGTGAGGGATATGGCACAAGTGCACAGCGTAGAGTCAAATGATTCCTACACGGTGGTCATCTTCCGCGGATCGACCGCGAAGCCGCTTCGATTCAGCTTTCCCAGGAAATTCGTTCGTAAGATATTGATTCTAGGGGCAATTGTTCTATTGGCCGACATCCTAGTGGTCTCCCACTACGTGGTAAGAACAGGGGAAGTGTGGGAACTCTCGGCGTTTCGCGCAGAAGCGCTCAGTGCCCGCCAGCAGACGGCTGCCTTCTCCACAGCGGTTGACGATCTGAAGAAGCGTCTTTCGAGCATGAAGGAAGTGAATCAACGGCTCCGGGTCATGCTGGGGATTGAAACGCCGAAGACGGGAGACCAGTTGAACGGTCGAGGCGGTGAAGAAACTCCTCTGCCTGAAGGCACTACCTTCAATTCCACGGACAAGCCGGCCAGGGGGGTCACTGAGCTACAGGCGAATGCGAGTGTCGGCCAGGCTGATGTTCCAGCATCAGAGTCCACAGAGCTTGGCCAACAAGAACTCGTGGCTGCGGTCCAGGAAGGAATTACCTGGCTCGTCAAAGAAGCGGACGTACAAGAGCAAACTCTGCAAGAGCTCTCTCTTGCGGCGGAACAGAAATCCTCCCGGTGGGCGGCTACCCCTTCAATTTGGCCGGTCAAAGGATGGGTGACCTCCGGGTTCGGACCGCGAGTGTCGCCGTTTACCGAAAAACCGGCGTGGCACGACGGTTTGGATATTGGTGCTGCCGCCAACGCTCCGGTGCAGGCCCCGGCGCAGGGACGCGTGACCAACGTGGGATTTGATTCCAAGTTGGGGAACGTCGTCAAGCTCGACCATGGGTTTGGGATCGAAACGTTGTATGGCCACCTGGCCAAAGCGCTCGTAAAAGAAGGGCAGCGCGTCAAGCGGGGCGACGTCGTCGGTCTCGTCGGAAGCAGCGGCCTCGCGACGGGTCCCCATCTTCATTACATGGTGAAGGTCAACGGACAGACGTTTGATCCGACGAAGTACATCCTCGACTGAAGTTTTCTCTCATCAACTCGAATCACGCGCGCTGTGTCGACAGACATAGCGCGTGTTTTTTTGACCGTCGCTCGCTGCTCATCGAGAGGTTTTCTCTGCTGCCCCTAGGCTGGTCACCACACCTCAAGTCATGACCGACCTCGACATCGCGAGAGCGACTCAACCCCTTCCTATTCAGGAAATTGCCAAGCAGTTGGGATTGTCTCCCGACGAACTACACCCCTACGGCCGACACAAGGGGAAGATCAGTCTCTCGGCGCTCGAGCGCCTCCGAGACAAGCCTTCCGGCCGGTATATCTTGGTGACGGCTATCAACCCCACGCCGCTTGGGGAGGGCAAAACGACCACCTCGATCGGACTGGCGATGGGACTATGCAGGGCCGGCCAGCGCGCCGTCGTGACCCTGCGCCAACCTTCGTTGGGACCGGTCTTCGGCATCAAAGGGGGAGGGACCGGCGGCGGGCGCGCACAAGTCGTGCCGATGGAGGACATCAATCTCCATTTGACAGGCGATGCGCATGCAGTCGCCGCCAGTCACAATTTGCTGTCGGCCTTCATTGACAATCATGTCTTTCACGGGAACTCACTTGGCCTCGATCCAGCACGCCTTTCATGGCCGCGTTCGATGGGCATCAGTGACCGGGCGCTCAGGAACATCGCATTGGATGAATCGACGGGAGGACGACGAGACCAGTTCGTCATCACCGAAGCTTCCGAAGTGATGGCGATTTTGGCCTTGGCCAAAGATCACTTAGATCTGCGGCACCGCCTCGGGCAGATTGTTATTGGCCTCACCAGGGACGGCTCACCCGTCCGGGTAGAAGCGCTCTCATGCGCCGGATCGATGGCGGTGTTGTTGAAGGACGCGCTCCTGCCCAATCTCGTTCAAACCCTCGAAGGGACCCCCGCACTCGTGCACACCGGTCCGTTCGGCAATATCGCGCATGGAAACTGCTCGATCATTTCAGATGCCATTGCCGTCCACTGTGCGGATTATATCGTCACCGAAGCGGGGTTCGGGAGCGATTTGGGGGCAGAAAAATTCTTTAATATCAAATGCCGGGTGTCAGGGCTGAAGCCCGCTGCAGCTGTTGTGGTGGCGACATTGCGGGCGCTCAAGCTCCATGGGGGCGGAGGTGTAGTGAAGGCGGGCTCTCCGGTTCCGGTTGGCTTGTCAGGGCCCAATCAGGAGGCCCTGGCCCGAGGGTTTCCGAATCTGGAACAGCACATTGCGAACGTCAAGGCCTATGGTGTTCCAGTTGTGGTCGCGATCAATGCGTTCAAAGATGACCCGAGCTCGGAGCTGGAATGGCTCCGCCAGCAGGCGTGCAAGGCCGGGGCGGCGGAAGCGGCCGTCTCGACGCATTATGCCGAGGGTGGAAAGGGGGCCGAAGACCTTGCGCGAGCGGTGATCCGGGCGGCCGCTCACCCATCCTCATTCTCCCATCTCTATGAGCTGTCTTGGCCGACCACGAAGAAGATCGAAACCATCGCTATGAGAATGTATGGGGCATCTCGCGTTTTCTTCGAGCCGCAGGCTGAACGGGACATCGACCTCGCGCGGCAATTGGGCTATGAAACGCTGCCCATCTGCATGGCGAAGACGCCGCTGTCTCTGTCGCATGATCCTGCGCTGAAGGGCCGTCCCACCGGCTATACGTTGCCAATCAAAGAAGTCCGCCTGCTCGCAGGCGCCGGCTTCCTCACGGCCGTCTGTTCGGGCATTCAGTTGATGCCGGGGCTGCCAAAGAAGCCGGCGGGAGAACGCATCGGTCTGGATCCGCAGACGAGCCAGACGGTAGGTCTGTCCTAGACGATCAGCGTTGCTTGAGATATCGGAAGAATTCTGAATCCGGACTCATCACGATAGTTGATTTATCTTTGAAGGTCTTCTTGTAGGCTTCCATTGAACGGGTGAATTCGAAAAACTTCGGATCCTGCCGATAAGCCTCGGCATAGACCTTGAACGCCTTCGCCTCCCCAGCACCCCGCAGCTCTTCAGACTCCATGTAGGCCTGAGCGATAATGATCTCTCGGTCCTTTTCAGCGTCGGAGCGGATTTTCTGGGCTTCCTCCGCCCCCTCCGCGCGGTATTGCTTGGCCTGCCTTTCGCGCTCGGCCTGCATGCGGGCGAAGACGGCTTTTTCATTCTGCTCAGGGAGATCAGCGCGCTTGATTCTGACGTCCTGGATTTCGATCCCGTACGGGGAGGCCTTTTCGTTCGAGCGCTGGGTGACGACCGTCATGATCTGCGCTCTGGTGGACGAGACGATTTCCAGCAGCTCATGCCGTCCCAATTCCACTCGCAGCTCAGAATAGATGATGTCGTTGAGCCGCTGGTACGCACCCAGCTGGCTTTGGAAGTTTTGATAAACTTTCAAGGGATCGGTTATCCGCCACTTTGCAAAATTGTCGAGCAGCAGCGTTTTCTTGTCCTGCGTGATCACATCCTGCGCATCTGAATCATAGTCCAATAAGCGATTGTCGAAATAGGTCACTTCTTCGACGAACGGGATTTTTGTGTAGAGTCCTGGCTCCGTGAGGTTACGAACAGGCTTTCCGAGTCGCACGACAATGGCATTTTGGGTGACGTCGACGATGAAAATGGGTGAAGCGCCCAGGAGAAATAGGCCGAGGACGACCACCAGAATCCCGATCATAAAGCCTTGCCTGGTCATGGTTTCTGGTCCTCTTTGGCCGCGCCCGCTTGCCCCTTGAGGCGTTCGAGCGGAAGATAGGGGAGTACCCGGTCGCCTGCTTTGCCGTCGATAATGACTTTTTCGATATGGGGAAGGATCTCTTCCATCGTTTCGATATAGAGTCTCTTGCTGATGATGTCTTTAGCCTGATTGTATTCTTTCAGGACCGCTAGAAACCGGTTCGCCTCACCCTGGGCTCGATTGAGCCGTGCCTGGGCGTAGCCCTTGGCCTGATTCACGATCTGGGCGGCTTCGCCCTTCGCTTTGGGCAGAATATCATTACGATAGCCCTGCGACTGATTGATAAGTTTTTCCCGGTCTTCCTTGGCATTCGTCACGTCTTTGAATGCCGCCGCAACCGCTTCTGGTGGGTCGACATTCTGAAGCTGAACCGCTGCGATCTGTACTCCGCTCTTATACTGGTCCAGAATGGTTTGTAGCAGCACTTGTGTATCTTGTTGGATCTGAGCTTTCCCGGTGGTCAGCGCTTCGTCAATTTTGCTCTTGCCGACCACTTCTCGCATCGATGCTTCAGCACCTTTCCCGATCGTTTCGTCGATGTATGCGACATTAAAAAGGTAGTTTGCGGCTTCTTTGATCTTGTACTGGACGATGAATTTGATCGCCAAGATGTTCATATCCCCGGTAAGCATCAACGCTTCTTGCGGGATCATCTGTTGGCGTCCCTGCCGATCCGTGCGGAACCCCACCTCAATGCGGTGGAGCTTCTCCACCTTCGGTTGTAAAACCGATTCAACGAAAGGGATCTTGACATGAGGACCAGGTCCCGCCGTTCGAACAGGGACGCCGAACCGCTTGACGACACCTTCTTCGATCGGGGAGACGATAAATACGCTTTGCCAGGCAAGCACAATCAGGAGGCCGGCGAGGAGGATGTTTCTGAACCCTCCCGTCGGCAGGAAGTTCCTGAGCTGCAGCTGAGCCTGCTTGAGCACTTCCTCAAGCGGGTCGCTCCTTTTGCTCCATGGATCTTTGGGGTCCCAAGCCATGCAGTAACGCTGGAAGATGGTGCATACGAACGCGCGACACCATAGCAGAGTGGTGAGGCCTTCGCAACACGGAGTGGTGGCAAAGATGAAAAACTGGAGGCTAAGAGGTTACAGCGCCACCGCAGGAGGAGCCGGCGCCAGCCGTACAGCCGTAGCAATGATTCCCCGTGACGATTGCCCGCTGCTCCAACTGGCTTGGATTGAAATCGCGGATGTGGCGAGGCACGCCCAGACCGACCGGCAGGTCCAGCATTTGATTGAAGTCGCAGTCGTAGAGGGTTCCATCCCAGCCGACCGACAAGGTATAGCGGCACATGACGCCGGAAGCCGCGGTGGCATTAAACGCATTGGCGAGCCGCTGCATGTACGCCTCGTAGTTTCCACTCTCAACCAAAAACTCTAAAAACCGGCTGATCGGCATGTTCGTGATGGTGTATAGGTGATTGAATTCAATGTCGTGCTTGCTGCGCAGCTCTCTACGGAACTGCAGTTCGATCGCGTCTTGTTTGGGAGGCAAGAATGCGCCCACGGGATTGTAGACGAGATTCAGGACCAAACCGCTGTCTGGCTTGCCGTAGCCGAGTTGATTGAGCCGTCGAAGACCCTCCAGGGATT
>DATIGH010000107.1:0-11684 GCA_035454845.1 Nitrospira sp. | reverse complement strand
ACCAGGCGGCGCAACCGCCACGAAGCCGGTGGGATTGGTCTATGTCGGTCTCAATGCGGACAACGGCGATGCCGTGACGCGGGAGCATCGATTCCACGGCGACCGGTCGGTCATCAAGCAGCGGTCGTCGCAAGCGGCGCTTGACCTGTTGCGCCGTTGGCTATTGCAAATCTGAATGTCAAAACGTTTCGAGTTCCGGGTTCCGAGTTACGGTAATGAAATTCTCGACATCCAGTCTGGAATACAAGTTTTACTGGTGCGTATGCGCCTGACGCCCACAACGCAGAGCGCTTAACTCAGAACCCGAAACCCGAAACCCGAAACCCGAAACCCGAAACCCGAAACTCACAACTCGAAACCGCTTCAACTATGATCCGCACCTTCTTGGCCGTGCCGTTAGCGGAGCCGCTCAGAGCCACTCTCGCCGCGATGCAGTCTGATGTGAAACGGCGCATGATGCCTGATCTGCCCCGAGACGTGAAAATGTCCTGGGTTCGGCCCGCTTCGATGCATTTGACCGTCAAGTTTCTAGGCGATATTGACGAAGGGCTCGTCTTGCCCCTTCGCGACGCGATGGCCGAGACGCTCCTTCGTCATCGTGCCATCGAGATCCCGCTCGAGCACCTCGGCGGCTTTCCCAAGGTGCAGCAGCCGCGCGTGCTGTGGATCGGTCCATCTGAGGCATGGGAGCGGAGCGACGATGCGGCACGGCTCGCGGCACTGCATCGCGCCATCGAAGCCTGCTGCGAGGCGCTACACCTGGCGCCCGATACGAGACCCCTGAGCGCCCATCTCACGTTGGCACGGATCAAGGCCGGACATCGGGCGGTGGGACAAGCGTTGGCGAGGAGCGGCGTGATGGATCGTCCCGTTAAGGGCCATGCGCTGCTTGTCGATGCGATTGTCTTGATGAGAAGTGAGTTGACGCCGACCGGGTCGATCTACACGGCGCTCTGGGAATCGAAACTGCAGGCCGCCTAGCGCGTTCGAATCCTACCGTTCGAATTTACTTCTGAGGCGGTTGCTCGCGGATGGTTCGACAGAAGACTTCGACGAGAGAAGGCTCGAAGGCTGTGCCTGATTGGCTCTCGATGAGGGCCAGCGCTTTTTTCATCGGAAGGGGCACGGCGCCAGGGTATTCAGCCGTCAGTTCGTCGAACTTCTGCGCCAGCGCGACGAGGCGGGCCAGGTAGGGGATGCGCTCTTCCCCGAGACCGAAAGGATAGCCGGTGCCGTCCCAGCGTTCATGGTGCAGCGCGATGATCTGAACGGCTTCCTGGGGCAAGCCGATCGCCCGTCCGATCCGGGCACCGACGTCGGGGTGGTGGCAGCTGCGGTCGGTATCGTGCGGCAGCAGGGGCGTGCTGTCGCCGCTGATCAAATCGAGATCGTGGGCTAATGCACCCAGGGCCAAGTGCTGCTGCTCCGTCAACGTCAGTTGCAGGTGATTGGCCACCAACGTTGCATAGAAGCTCACGCGGTTGCCGTGATTGACCAGGTGACGGTCCCTCGCTTCCAGCAAGTCGGAAATCAATTGGATCAGCGGCGACGTGGTTTCGCGGCTGGAGATCTGAAGCAAGCCGCTCTTGACCTGTTGCGCATATCGTCCCATGAGGGCCTGCCAGGCCTCCGTGCAGACCGGATCCGGTTGCCACAACGCTTTTTCTTCGACCATGGCTCGGCGAAGCCTGTCGAGTCGTTGTTTCTTATGCGAAGTCTGTAGGCTGATCGACAACAACTCGGACGCATTGAAGGGTTTCAGCAGAAAGCCGGCCGCGCCATGGCGGACGCAGTCCATCGCGGATTGAAGCGTGCCGTAGGCCGTCACCATGATGACTTCGATCTCGCGATGCGTTCGCTTGATTTCTTTGAGAATGTCCGACCCTGAACTATCGGGCAGCTTGAGGTCGAGGGTCATGAGATCGACCCCATGATCATTGATCACCGCCAGGGCGTGATTGCCGTTTTCGGCGGTCAGAATGTTGAAGTCCTGTTTCAGAATCTGGGACAGCGCGGCGCGCGGAGCGGCTTCATCATCCACGATCAGGACGGTGGGTCTCTGGTCGATCGTACCGATCGGTGTCATACGTCCAGCTGTATGCCCGTATTCTTATTTCGTCAAGAAAATGACGAATGGATGTTGTAGGAGAAAGCCCGAGGCCACCGCGCTTGACTGCTTGCGAGGCCCGTTATAAATTGTGCGCATGAAGTGGCTCGCTGGCATAATGCTCATCGGAATTCTGGCCGCCCAGCCGGCCTCGGCCACTGGAGCGGAATTCGATCCTGAGCAGCCGTTCAAAGGAGCCGGCCAGCGGCTGCTGGAATCGTTTCTCGGTCAGGCTCTCCAGGCCCTGGACGATCATTTCGAGCTGTCTGGGAATTTCGACTCGGATGCTCCGGCGGCTGACCGCAAGAAAACCCTGCGTTTTAAGTTCTATCCGAACGGCAAATCGAAGTCGAAGGACCACGTGGCTGCCGAAGGCTGGTTCGGTCCTTCCACCGATGCTCGCCAGGATGAATTCCACTTCCGATTTACCGTTCCGAAATCGTTGACCGAGAAATCGCCCGATCTGCCCGAGAACGTGTTGTAGCCGGTTTCCGCGCGACTCAATCCGTCCATTTCTTGACCTTCCTTCAGATTCTTTCGCTAGGTTTCCGTGCTCCAACTTGGGTATAATCCGCCACCTTCACCTTGATCAGGAGGAACTTCCATGGCGGAAAAAGACGACAAGAAGCGCGCATTGGATCTCGCCCTGTCCCAGATCGAAAAACAATACGGGAAGGGAGCGATCATGAAGCTCGGCGATGCCGAAGCGCCGGAGGACGTGCCGGCGATTTCGACGGGATCGCTCGGGTTGGACATCGCGCTTGGCGTCGGCGGTTTTCCGCGCGGCCGCGTCATTGAGATCTTCGGTCCGGAGGCCTCGGGAAAGACGACGCTCACGCTGCACGCGATCGCCGAAGTGCAAAAGACCGGCGGGGTGGCCGCCTTCATCGACGCGGAGCACGCGCTCGATTTGACCTATGCACGGAAGTTGGGTGTGCAGGCCGACGACCTTCTCGTGTCGCAGCCCGATACGGGGGAGCAGGCATTGGAAATTGCGGAAACGCTGGTGCGCAGCGGCGCGATCGATCTGATCGTGGTCGATTCGGTGGCGGCCTTGACGCCGCGGGCCGAGATCGAAGGCGAGATGGGTGACGCGCACATGGGGTTGCAGGCGCGGCTGATGTCCCAGGCGCTGAGGAAACTGACCGCCGCCATTTCCAAATCGCAGACGACGGTCATCTTCATCAATCAAATTCGAATGAAGCTCGGCGTGATGTTCGGCAATCCTGAGACCACGACCGGCGGCAACGCGCTCAAGTTTTACTCGTCGGTGCGGCTGGACATTCGCCGGATCGAATCGATCAAGGAAGGGCAGGAGGTGGTAGGCAGCCGAGTTCGCGTCAAGGTCGTGAAAAACAAGATGGCGCCTCCCTTCAAGCAGGCGGAGTTCGATATTCTGTTCTCACAGGGGATTTCCAAAGCCGGAGAGCTGGTGGACCTCGGCGTCGACAAAAAAGTGCTGGAAAAATCCGGCGCCTGGTATTCCTACCACGGCGAGCGGCTTGGCCAGGGGCGCGATGCCGTCCGCGACTTTTTGGTCACGAATCAACCGTTGGCCCGCGAGATCGAAGGCAAGCTTCGCGAGATGGCCGGCGTGCCGGGGCGGGCTGCCGAGAAGCCGGCGCCTGTCTCGACCAAAGACGACAAGCGCGACGAGAAGAGATCTCACGACGAGAAGAGACCTCACAAGGTCGGTGTCTGACCGCCACAGTCTGTTAAGGCAGAAGCGTGACACGGCGCATTCCGCAGTCGGGGGACGAGTGGTTCCACCGGGCCGTGCGGTACCTCGCCCGCTTCGATCGAACGGCGGCACAGGTCGAACGATTTCTGACCAGCAAGGGAGCCTCGGCGGCGCAGGTCAAGCAGGTCATGACCCGTCTGTCCGCACACCGGTATCTCGACGATCGGGCCTATGCCACTCGATGGGTCGAGTCGACGCTCGCGCGCCGGCCCATGGGCCGTGACCGCCTGAAACGTGAACTGCTGGCAAGAGGACTCGGTGAATCTCTGGCGGACGATGCGATCATCGAGGGGCTTCAAGGGCTGGACGAAGAAACGCTGGCGCGTCGGGCGCTACGCCTCAAGGGGCGCGATCGCGCGCCCGTTCCTCGTCAGCGTAGCGCGTCTCTCTTACGACAGCGGGGTTTCGGAGAAGACACCATTGAGCGTATCATAAGAGATTCGCCTCTGCAGTAAGGAAAGAGCCGATGACGAAGAGCGCACAGGATCTCCGGCAGGCCTTTATCCGCTACTTTGAGCAGCATGGCCATCAGGCCGTGCCGAGCTCACCGCTGATTCCGCAGGCGGATCCCACCCTCTTGTTCACCAATGCCGGAATGAACCAGTTCAAAGGGGTCTTCCTCGGACAGGAAACACGGCGCTATCGCCGGGCCGTGTCTGCCCAAAAGTGCCTGCGTGCCGGCGGCAAGCACAATGATCTGGAAAACGTGGGTTACACCCGGCGTCACCATACCTTCTTCGAAATGCTCGGTAATTTCTCCTTCGGCGACTATTTCAAAGAAGACGCGATCCGATTCGGATGGGAATTCCTCACGCAAATCGTCGGACTCGACCAATCTCGTCTCTGGATCACCGTTTTTCGCGAGGATGAAGAGGCGGAACATTTATGGAGGAAGGTCGGCATTCCGCCCGACCGCATCGTCCGCTTTGGAGAAAAAGACAATTTCTGGCAAATGGCCGAGACCGGTCCCTGCGGGCCCTGCTCGGAAATTCACTACGACCAGGGACCTGCGGTTCCAGGAGACGACCGGCCGAATGGTGAAGGCGATCGGGTCATTGAGATCTGGAATCTGGTGTTCATGCAGTTCAATCGGGATGCGGCGGGAATTCTCCATCCGCTGCCGAAACCCAGCATCGATACCGGCATGGGCCTGGAGCGGCTGTCGGCGGTTGCGCAGGGCGTCTACAGCAATTACGACAGCGACCTGTTTCTTCCGTTGCTTGCTGCGATCGCCAAACGAGCCGGGACGCAATACGGCACATCCGACCAGGCGGATCGTTCGATGCGGGTGGTGGCCGACCATCTGCGCGCCATCACTTTCCTCATGACCGACGGCATACTGCCGTCGAACGAAGGACGGGGCTATGTTCTTCGCCGGATCCTGCGCCGTGCGGCGCGTCACGGGCGCCTGCTCGGTATCGTCGAGCCGTTTCTCTACGAGCTGACCGGAGCCGTCATCGAGCTCATGGGCGGAGCCTATCCCGAAGTGGCCAGTGCTGCAGGCACGGTGGCCGAGGCGACGAAGGGCGAAGAGGAGCGCTTCATCGCGACGCTGGACCAGGGACTGCCCATCCTGAACGAGATGATCGCGAAGACAAAGAGTACTTCAATCACCCCTGGAACCGGCGCATTGCAGTTGAAGGGCGAAGATGTCTTCAAACTCTACGATACGTACGGCTTCCCGATTGATTTGATCACTGAAGCCTGCCGCGAGCAGGGCATGACCGTCGATGAAGCCGGATTTGATGCGGCTATCGAGGAGCAGCGGACACGCGCGCGCAAGACAGGAGGCTTCGAGCAGGAAACGGCGCGCCCGGCGGTCGCCGAACTCGCGGCGCGGCTGGGTGCGACGACATTCGTCGGCTACGACCGGTTGGAATCTGACAGCATCCTGCAGGCGATCCTGAAAGGCGATCGTCTCGTCAAGGAGGCCCAGGAAGGCGACGAGGTCGAAGTGGTGTTGGACGTGACCCCGTTCTATGCGGAAGGAGGCGGCCAGGTTGGGGATCAAGGCGTGCTCGTTGGAACGGATGGCCGCGTGGACATCAAGGAAACAACCCGCCCAGTGCCGACCATGATCGTGCACAAGGGCCGGGTAACCCAGGGACGCATCCGGGAAGGTGAACAGCTCCATCTCTCGGTGAACCGGACGACGCGCCTGGACGCGGCAAGAAATCATACGGCCACCCACCTCGTGCATGCGGCCCTGCGGGATCTCCTCGGCCCGCACGTCAAACAGTTCGGTTCACTGGTTGCGCCGAACCGCCTTCGATTCGACTTTGCGCATTTTAGGCCGCTCGCTTCACGGGACATCGATGAAATCGAAGGAGTCGTCAATAGCGAAATTCGAAGAAACGAGCAGGTGCAAACCGAGGTCATGAGCATTCAGGATGCGGTGGCGAATGGCGCGCTGGCGTTTTTCGGCGACAAATACGGCGAGCAGGTGCGGGTGGTGACCGTGGAATCCTTCAGCAAGGAGCTTTGCGGCGGCACGCACTGCCAGCATACCGGCGAAATCGGTCTCTTTCGAATTGTTTCCGAGACGGGTGTGGCGGCCGGTGTCCGGCGGATCGAAGCGCAGACCGGCCACGGGGCCATGGCGATGATGAAAAAGCTGGAAGCGGAAGTCAGGGAACTCTCGGACCTCTTGAAGGTCGGGCCGTCCGAGTTGGTGGCCAAGACCCGCAAGGTCATGGCGCAGCTCAAGGACAAGGAGCGAGAGCTCGAGGAGCTGAAACTCAAGATGGCGAGCGGCTCGGCCGTGGCCTCGACGGCCAAAACCGTTGCCGGCGTACCCGTGCATGTGCAACGGACCGACGGGCTGGACATGAACGCGATGCGTCAGTTGGGGGACCAACTGCGGGACAAGCTGAAAAGCGGAGTCGTGGCACTGGGCGCCGCTACGGACGACGGGAAAGTCTCGCTGCTCGTGGTCGTCACGAAAGATCTGAGCACGAAGATCAAAGCGGGCGATCTCATTAAGCCGATGGCGGCTGAGGTAGGCGGTACCGGAGGCGGCCGACCGGAAATGGCGCAGGCCGGCGGCAAAGATCCTTCAAGACTCGACGCGGCGTTGGAAAAGGTCTTTGGCTTGGTTGAACACGCGCTTCAGCGGTAAAATCATGTCGGGATCGCGAATACTGGCCTTGGATTACGGGACCAAGCGGGTCGGTGTGGCGCTCAGCGATGAGCTGGGCTGGACCGCGCAGCCGCTGGAGACCTTCGAGCGCCGGACGCTTGACCGCGATGTGGCGCACGTCGCTTCGCTTGTGCAGGCTCATGCGGTGGGCGAAGTGGTGCTGGGATTCCCGCTGCAGCTCGACGGCCGCGAAGGTCCGGCCATTGAGGCCATGCGGGATTTTGCCGCCCACTTGGAACAGGGATTGCCTGTTCCACTGGTTCTCTGGGATGAACGATTGACGACCAAGGCGGCGGAAGATCTGCTGATCGCCGCCGATGTGAGCCGGAAAAAGCGCAAGGGCGCCGTCGATCGTGTGGCGGCTGCTATCTTGCTGCAGAGCTACCTGGCGAGCCGCGAACAGGCGGCACAGCCGGCCACAGACCACGACTGGTCGATGGTAGACAGCACTGATGAAGCTCCGAACTCTTCTCCTCGTTCTGCTCCTCGCGGTCGCCGCGCTCGGCATCGCCGCGTATCGGATCATTAAATGGGCCGAAGGCCCAGCCGTTCCCGCACGTTTGCATCCGCCCTCCAAAGTCGTGTCCATTCCTGACCGAATGAGCTTTCAGCAAATCGCCGCCCTGCTCGAGCGGGAACAACTCATCAAAAGCCGGCTGGTCTTCGTGTGGTGGGGTCGCTTTCGATCCGCCGATCGAAAGATCCGGGCGGGTGAGTATGACTTGAACCCGAGCATGACGCCAGCCGAAATTCTCTCCAGGCTGACGACGGGGCAGGTCGTGCTCTACTCGATCCTGATTCCCGAAGGCCTGACGATGGTGCAGGTTGCTGAGATCTTCGGGCAGCAAGGATTGGTGGACTCGCAAGAACTGCTGCGGTGGATGAAAGATCCCGTTTTCATTGCTTCCCTCGGCATCAACGCCGATTCGCTGGAAGGCTATCTCTATCCGGATACGTATAAGTTTCCGAAAGGCGTCAGAGCGAAGGAGATCATTACAGCCATGGTCGAGCACTTGCGGCAGGTGTACGGCCCCGATCTGCAGGCGCGGGCGCAAGAGCTCAAGATGACGCAACACGAAGTCCTGACGATGGCTTCAATGATCGAGAAGGAATCGGGCTCGAATGGGGAGCGCGAGGAAATCTCGGCGGTCTTTCACAATCGTCTGAAGAAACGGATTCCCTTGCAGAGTGATCCCACCGTGATTTATGGCCTGCCGAATTTCGACGGAAACATTCACAAGAAGGATTTGTCGAGTCCCAGTCCCTATAACACCTACCGCGTCGCCGGCCTGCCTCCCGGACCGATTGCGAACCCAGGCATTCACTCGATTCGCGCGGCTTTGTATCCGTCACACTCCCAGGCGCTCTTTTTTGTGTCGAAGAACGATGGCACTCATCAATTTTCTTCCACCCTCGCAGAGCATAATCAGGCCGTGGAAAAATATCAGAAGAGGCCGTTTAGGCGATCGATGCATCCACGCACGTAAGAGGATGATGCAAAAGCCTTATAGCTGCGTTCTCGCATCGCTCAGACCCCTCGACGTACCTAACTGCGTACGCCTCGGGCCTTCGCTCGCTGCGGCCTTGCTAGAAGGCTTTTTCATCATCCTCTCTGCATTCGCGATGAAAGGCGACTAATGAACCAGAGCGCATGGAATCTGCCTGCGTTGATCGATCACACGTTGCTGCGTCCCGAGGCAACGAGAGCTGACCTGCTGCGCCTGTGTCGGGAGGCCCAACACTATGGCTTCATGGTGATTTTCATACCGCCCTGCTACGCGGCCGAGGCGGTGGCGGCGGTGGCCGGGTCGGTGGTGCGGGTGGGCATCCCAATTGGATTTCCTTTGGGAGGGCATGCGACCAGCGTCAAGGTGGCGGAGGCGGTGGAAGGTGTGAGGCAGGGCGCCGTCGTCTTGGATATGGTGCTCAACGTCAGCCGCTTGAAATCCGGCGATCTCGATGCGGTTCGTCAGGACATCGCCGAAGTGGTGCGTGCCACACCGACCGCCGAACACAAGGTCATTCTGGAAACGTGTTATCTCAGTGATCAAGAAAAGACGACGGCGTGCCGGCTGGTGGTGGAAGCAGGCGCCGATTATGTGAAAACGTCGACCGGCTTCGGGACCGGAGGGGCGACCGTGGCCGATGTCAAGCTTCTCAGGGCGACGGTAGGCAACCGGGTGAAAGTCAAAGCCTCCGGCGGCATCCGCGATTGGAAGACCGCCCGGGAGATGCTGGAAGCGGGAGCCGATCGAATCGGCACCAGCGCAAGTGTGAAGATCGTGCAGGAATGGTCGGCGGCATGCGCCGGACCGTCTACTCCCGCCTGAACGATCGGCCCGCGGTTGTTCACGCCATGGAACGGTTTGCGACACAACTTCCATCTGCTATAGTGCGCCCATGATTAGGCGTGTGATTTTGCTCGTCGTCGACGGCCTCGGGGTTGGAGCCATGGAGGATGCCTCGGAATACGGCGATGCGACCGCACACACGCTCTCCCATCTCGCCGAATCGGCTGGCGGGCTCAGCCTTCCGACTCTGGAGTCGCTCGGTCTCGGTCATGTGAGCGCTATCCGAGGCGTGCGCTCGATGGCGCAGCCGGTCGGCTGTTTTGGTCGGTTGGGATTCAAGAGCAAGGGCGTCGATTCGCTCATCGGACATTGGGAAATCGCGGGTTGCCTGACGGAACATGAAGGTCGCACGTTCCCGGACGGCTATTCATCCGAGGTGAAAGCCGCGCTCGAGGATGTGTTCGGACACAAGATCATCGGCGGCCATGTCTCTTCGGCAGAGGAGACGTTGAAGGAGTTCGGCGCATCCCATCTGTCCGCCGGCGCGCCGATCGTGTGGACCGACGGACGTCAGACCTGTCATGTGGCCGCGCATGAACAGGTCTGGGACGTAGATCTCCTGTATCAGCGGTGTCGTGAAGCGCGAAAAGCGGTGAGAGACACCTGGGGGATCCGGCGTCTGGTTGCACATCCGATCGTCGGCACTCCCACAGCGTTGCACTATGGTCCCGGCCGTCGCGATTTTGCCGGTGAGCCGCCGGCACAGACCATGCTGGACGTGCTGAATCGTGCGAGCCAGATCTTGATCGGCGTCGGCAAGGTGGGCGATTTGTTCGGCGGGAGAGGGCTGACCAGATCAGCGCTCGCCTCACGATGGACTGACGCGCTCGACGAAGTCAGAGGCATGTTCAATAAAGTGCCGCGAGGCCTTATCTTTGCCGGGCTCGATGTGATGGGTTCAGAGACAGCGACGTCTGCCGCCGCCATTGGTGACTTCGACCGCCGGCTGCCTGATCTGTTGGATCAACTGCGGCCCGGCGATCTTTTCATCGTCACCGGCGACCACGGGCGGGATCCCCACAAGCCGCACGCGGTGCCCACGCGCGAGTATGTGCCCCTCTTGATTACCGGTCCCAGGCTGGCTCAGGGCGTCAATCTCGGGCGAAGGCCCACCGCAGCGGACCTCGGCCAGACGATCGTCGAAGGGCTCAAGGGCGCTTCACTGACGGTCGGCGAAAGTTTTCTCGATGTCCTCCGACCGAGTTAAGCAATAGATGTGAAGTGTGCAAAGCATGGGATATGAAGAAAAGTTGAAGACGCTCGGATTGGAGCTGCCGGAGCCACCGAAGCCAGTAGCGACCTACGTGCCTGCCGTACGGACCGGCAGCCTGTTGTTCCTTTCCGGGGTACTGCCGATGCGCAATGGACAGTTGGCTTATGCTGGGAAGCTGGGCCGTGATTTGGGTGTGGCGGAGGGAGTTGAGGCTGCCAAGATGGCCATGCTGAATGCGTTAGCGATCGCTAAACAGCAGCTGGGAAGCCTCGATCGGATCACCCAGGTCGTGAAAGTTGTCGGGCACGTCGCCTCGGCCGAAGGTTTTACCGATCAACCTCAAGTCTTGAACGGCGCTTCCGATCTGCTGGTGGCGGTCTTCGGAGAGGCGGGCCGCCATGCCCGCGTGGCGACGGGAGCCGCCGAACTGCCGCGCCGTGCCGCGGTCGAAATCGAAGTCATTCTCGCTGTGAGCTGACCCTTCGCGGCTTGACACCCGAAAAAAGTGCTTGTTATAGTCCGTTGTCCCTCGCTTCACGCTGCACCCCGGTTGTTCCTTCCCGACTCGTGCGTGGGGTTCTCGTGCCACGCAGGGCCTTCTAAACATGGTTCCATCCAAGGGTCCGATCGTGTCTCAGAGCTGTCTCCATATGAAACGCTGGCTTATTGCCGTCGGCATGGGCCTGGTGTTGGCCTTGACCGAAAGTGGGACCGTCGGGGCTGCGTCGTCCAATCTCGAACTACAGCCCGAAACCGGCGTGCCCGGGTCTACTGTGTCCATTGTCGGCAAAGGCCTGGGTCAATTCAAATCCACGCAAGTCAATCGCGTTCTCTTCGCCGGGGCACCTGCTCTGATCCAGCGGTGGGATCAGGATGGTGTGGAGGTGAGAGTTCCCCTCAAGGCGCAGACCGGTGCGGTTGACGTGCTGATCGGCAAGAAGAAGCTTCGAGCGGGCACCTTTACGGTCGTCTATCCGAAGATTCACTCTGTTCATCCTGAGTCGGTTGAACCCGGACGCACCATTGAGATTCTCGGCGAGCACTTTGGAATTACGGCCGGACCGCGCGATCCCAATACGATGTTTGGGGTCAACGATGTCATCGTCGGCAACCTGGTGGTCAGGCCTCGGCGA
>DATIGH010000106.1:0-5465 GCA_035454845.1 Nitrospira sp. | reverse complement strand
CATCCCTTCCATTCGCCCAGCCGTGATCACCGGCAATTGGTTGAGGTCTTCGCGTCCCATCGTCTGGAGGGCTTCGGCGACCGTGGTATCGGGAGAAACGGAGCGGAGTTCATGAAGGAGATGGGCTACCTGAATGACCGCCGTTTCGTGCCACCGACGGCGGTCCACCTTGGCAAGGTCGGCCGGGGTAATCATGCCGAGGGTCGTGCCCCGGTCCTCGACCGCGTAGCAACGCCGACCCGTCGCCAGAACGAACTCATCGGCGAACCGCTGCAGAGGTAGATTCGCTGGCACCGACACGCATTCGTGAGACATGAGGTCTCCAACCCGTATGTCTCCCAGACCGGTCAACACCTCGGCTTGCACATGGCTGGCGGTCGCCGCGTCCAGCAGAAACCATCCCAACAAACTGAGCCAAATACCGCTCAGACTTTCCGCGGAGAAAAACTCCCACAAGCCCAGACCGAACAGGGCCAAGGCCACTCCCTGTCCCGCCCGCGAGGACACTTTGGTCGCACGGTTCTCATCTCCTCCCATCCACCACAGGAACGCCCTGAGGATCCGCCCGCCGTCCAGGGGGAACCCCGGAATCATGTTGAACATGGCCAGCATGAGATTCAATGAACTCAACGACAACAATATGGCTGCAGGTGGCTGAAGATTCGTCATGCTCACGCCGCGCCCCCCCCACGTCGCAAGCCATCCGCAGAGTAGGCCCACCGCTGCGCTCGTCAGGGGACCGGCCAACCCCATCCAGAACTCCGCGGCCGGCTTGGCAGCCTGCTTTTCAATTTGTGTCACGCCGCCCAATGCGAACAACGTGATCGTCCGCACTCGCATGCCGTAGGCCCTGGCGACCAGCGCATGGGCCATCTCATGCAGCATCACCGAGAGGAAAAACAACGCGCTGATCACAATCGCAGCCGACCACGTCGTCCTTGCCGGCCAAAGGGGATGCGTGTTGGACAAGTAGCCGATGAACGATCCGGTGATCAGTACGGCGATCAGAAGCCACGTGTAGTGGATGCCGATCTCAATACCGGCGATACGGCCAAGCTTCACTGACGGTTGCAAGGGAGTATCCTTTCCTTCAGGTCCTCATTGATGCACGACCTTCTTCAACGGACGCGATGCGTCCGCCACGCCAGCCCGTTCGATCCCAGCATCGAGACTGTAGCGGCCGGCGCCATATCGTGCGACGTAGAGCAGACCGCCCATGATCGACAAATTCTTCAGAAAATGGATCATCTGGTTGGGGTCGGAAAAGTTGGTATGGAAGATCATAGTCGTGGGAACCATAAAGAGGAACAAGAGCCACCCGGCACCTCTCGCACGATACCCGAGCAGGAGCGCGAGCGATCCGGCCAGCTCGATCGTGACTGCCCCGAGGTAGAACAACGTAGTCATCCACGTCATTCCCATCATCATCATGTACTGTTGTGTCCCTTGCGGATCGGCGATTTTGTTCATCGACGACACGAGGAAAATCAGGCCCAGCAGTACACGGCCGATCACGGTGAGATAAGCGGAGTCTGGCTTCAATGTTCGTGTCCTTCCTGTTGCTCGCCGTGAAGAACATCCGTCATGTGCTGCGTGTCTTCCGACGTGAGTCTGCCCCAGGGCGCGTGGCGCGCATCGTGATAGTCTCCTTGCTCCAGGTCCACGAGATATTGAGACCAGGACAGCAACGTCCCTTGGCAGACACGGCGATCTGCCGGCAAACACTGCATGTCCAATTTGAGCCGCCGCATCATCTCATGCATGAACCAGTCTGGAACTCGCAACCGCTGCTCGGGATAGATGAAACCAAACAGAATCACATGACTGAACAACACGCGCCAGTGGGTGCCGAAGCGAAACAGCAGCCGCGCCCAGTCCATGGACTGCGCGCGAGCTCGCAGCAGATGCGCAATGTCGCCACCGTCGTAGCGATTGCGCTCCATGACGAACGCTTTCGACCAGAGCATTTCTTCAGCCGGCAAGACCCGCACCTGAATGCCCAAAATTTCCGCCGGCAAGGCATACCGGAACCAGGACTCATCCACGGTGCAGACGCCGTTCCCCGAGCTATGGATGATGTCGATGCTTCGATCGTCCTTGTAGGCTTTCCCGAGCCAGTGAGGAAACCGCCATTCGGTGCGAAAACTTGCATCGGCCAGCCGTTGCATGAGCCGCAGGCGATCGGCGGGGTTGACGAAGAGGTCGAGATCTTTGGTTTTCCGCACCAGGCCGGTATAGCTTTCCAAAGCAAAGGTGCCGCCGACGAGAAACGGGATTTTGGCCTTGGTCAGACACGACAACGCTTGCCGGTACACCTCATGGGCCGGGTCCTCTGGAATACCAATCGATTGCAGGTTTGCATTGTATTGTTCAGGCACTTCATGAGCATTATTATGCATCTGGAGCCCTTCTCCGGCGACGCTCAGGAGGCGACAACCGGTGCAGCCATCGACGGAATCTCGACCACCCGAACGGCCCGGCGGCCGGGAAACTGCTTGTACAAGAGAGGCAGCGCCACGTTATACACAGGCGTCCCGGCCAGCGCTCGGCCTTCCGGTGCGCCGTTATGCGCGTGGCCGTGAAATACCGCCGTGACCTCGTAACGGTTGATCGGCTCTTCCAGACGGCTGGACCCAAGAAACGGAAAAATTTCGGCTGGTTCTCCCCGGACTGTGTCAATGACCGGCGAATAGTGCATGAGCACGACCTTCGAAGGTGTTCGCAGCTTCGCCAACGCCGATTCAAGCTTGACCGTTTCCTCCACGGATTCCCGTGCAAACTGTTTGAGCACCGTCTCGCCCCAAGGTTGAAGGGCGCGGGCGCCGAAGCCGCCGCAAAATCCTTTGATGCCGGCGAATCCGACGCCCAACACTTCCACCGCAGTCCCGTCAAGCACTGTGACGCCTCCGTCCGACAGAATATGGATAATTTCCTCCTGCCTCCCGCATTCATACTCATGATTGCCCAACACCGCGAGAACCGGGACCGGTCTGACTTGGCTCAACTGCTCCGCCAGCACCCGCGCCTCGTCCGGCTTGCCGTAATCCGTGAGATCTCCGCACAGCAGCAGGACGTCTGCCTCGTTCGCCAGATCGTGAAACAACTCGCGGAGTGCCTCGGACGACGTCCGCGGACAGTGCAAGTCTCCGACAGCCGCCACTCGCAGACTTCCCGATTCCCTGATCGTCACAGCGTCCATGTCAGTTCAATGCCCCCTGCCCTTCAATCCGCGGTAGCTTGTGCCGGCGCAAGCTTTCGTCAAAGAGATCTCGATCAATCGCCTGCGCCGCGGTGGCACCCTGCCCTGCTGCAATGATCATTTGGCAGTTGGCCGGGGTCACACAGCCTGCGGCATAGAGCCCCGGGACTGACGTTCGCATATCGCCATCTACCATGAGCTGTCCCTCTTCGTCCTCCGCAGCACCCAGTCCCTCTGCCAAAGCCGTATGGTAGACGTCGCCTCTCGTGGTGAACATGGCCTCCGCCTCGAGCGTGGCGCCATCCTGGAACGCGACAGCCTCCAGCCGTCCGTGATGCTGCAACAACTCCTTCACCGGTTCGCGGCGAACCGGCACCTCGTATTCCTTCAGCGCCTCCTGCCAGGAGGCGTCCCACGTTGGTGCACGGCCATCCGTCACGATCGTCACGGATGGCGAGAACGCCAGCATCGCCAACGCATACCGTGCCGCTTCGTTGCGCCGGCCGTAGACCGCAATCCGCTTGCCACGCACCCGAAAGGCATCGCAATCCTTGCAGAAGAGCACGCTATTGCCCAGGCAGAGATCTGCGCCCGGAATGTCTGGCAACAAATGGGTGAGACCGGTGGCCAAGAGCACGCGAGCACTTCTGTAGGTGCGGGCGCCTTCCAGCAGGAAGAGGTCGCCTTCACGTGTGAGGCGTGTGATCCGGTCGTGCGTCGTAGTGACGCCGAACTTTCGGACTTGCGCTTTCCCCCGATCCAACAAGGCGCGGCCACTGAGGCCGTCAGGAAAGCCGAGATAGTTCTCGACAACCGGTTCCCAGCGGGCCATGCTCTCACCTGCATCGACGAGCAAGGCTCGGCGGTGACTTCGCCCGAGGTACACGGCGGCGGACAGCCCCGCCAAGCCGCCTCCCACGATAACGGCATCCCAGGAATCGGAGGTGAGCCCGGCGCCGCCCGGTGACATCTCTCTCGAATGGGGATGGATCGGCGCCGGTCCCACGATGAGCCGTCACCCCCGATGGGAGCTCTCTCTGGACTCCCTCAAAGCTTCCTTGCCGCTTTGCGCATACTCTCTCGCGGAACGGCCTGCTTCTTGGACAGCCTCCTGCCCTCTCTCGTAATACTCCTTCCCGCGTTCAATGGCGCTGTCCCATGCGGTTCGTCCGCGCTCCCAGGCTTCGTCCTTCGCGCGGGCGGCATAGTTCCTCAGCATGCCCCTCAATTCCGTGCCGGTTTGCGGGGCAAACAACAAAGCCAGGCCGGCCCCAATGAACGCGCCCGCGACAAACGCGGACCACCCCATAGCATCGTCCTCGTAGTACTCGTAGTCACCGTTCCGCATAGTTCGCCTCCCTCGGATTGTTAATTGTTAAGAGTGAAATCGACCACAGGCCTCTGACTACTGGCTTTGCACATTCCTCTCCCGTGTGCATGTGCGTGCAATCCGCGGACCGCTTGAAACACTGGACATCCCCCAAAATTTCAAGACCTTTGCGAGGCTCTGCGATCTGAAGGCCGGCCTGCACGCGAAGAAACCGACAGCATGTCCGCCGTCAAGGACAGAATGTCCGAGCGGCTCTAGAGAATCGTTTCAAACATTTACATCATTTTTACCTCATGCCCTCTGCATCCGATTGCAGGCAATCGAACCGCTTATTAATATGCCGCCATCATCATCACGCAGATCGATCCATGTCAGGCATCGCTTCACAGCCCACGTTCGGCCGTGAGGCACACGAGCAGCAACGTTTTCTTGGCCATGCGATGAGCTGGGTTCGCCAAGACAACGCCCTCGCGTCCATCGGAAGCGGATTTGACTTCGTGTTCGGGATGACCGTGACGATCGGCACCGTCATCGCGCTGTTCATTGTAGTCACGCACGTGAAGGCCCGCGCGTTTCTGAGAGACGCTCCAATCCTGAATCTGGACGAACCAACGAGCGCGCTGGATGCCGGCACTGAGGCCGATCTGGCGAGGTCCTGGAGCGTCTGACCGCCGGACGGACCACCATCATGATCGCCCATCGCCTTCCGACCCGGCGTCATTGCGATCTCCAGCTCATGCTGCGGCAGAGCCGCATCGTCGTCCAAGCCCCTGAGTGGGCTGAGGGACTGGCTCCGGGTACGGGCGGTGCCTGTCCCTTGTCCAGCTCCGGCTACCTCTCGGACCGATCCGATGTCCCGGCAATTTGCCGTTCGGCCTCGAGCCAGTGTTCCAACTCGCGGCCCTGCTCACAACCCCCGGCTTCGTACAGTTGGTA
>DATIGH010000105.1:0-7795 GCA_035454845.1 Nitrospira sp. | reverse complement strand
GGCCTGCCTTGAATTTTCCCGTCCGGTCTTCGGATGGCTCCGCGCCCTGTACGACTGGTATTCTTTCAAGTTGCTCCCATGGATCGGGACAAGAGTGGCGGGGGACACGACCGGCGTCTATGAATATTTGCCCGCCTCGATCCGCACGTTTCCGGATCAAGAGCGGCTCTGCCAGGTCCTGCGTGAGGCCGGTTTCCGCGACGTGTCGTACCGCAATCTCACCGGAGGAATTGTCGCGATCCATGTAGCGATAAAATGACAGTGCTCAAGTTTCGAAGTTGGAAAGTTATCATGTTGTTACTGTTGAACTTTCACACTTTCTCACTTGTCAACTTCTAACTGATGAATTCCGTCCTTTATATATTTCTCCCCTGCAAAAAGGTGTACCCGATCGGTGTCACCTACCTGGCCGATTTTATTCATCGACGAAAGCCGGATGTGCGTCAGCGCATCCTCGACCTGTCGCTGTATCCAGTGTCGCGGCGCAGCCGCGTGATCCGGGAGGTCATCGCAGAATGCCAGCCGGATCTCGTCTGCTTCTCCTGGCGCGACATACAAATATTCTCGCCGCATGAAGGTGATTCCTCATTGGAGCATGCCTTTAATTTCTATTTTGCGAGCAATCCGATTAAGCGGGTCGCCGCATCCTTCGCAGGATTGAAACAGCTCTACCGATACTACAGCCATATCCATACGATTCTGTCTTACCCCTGGCTGGTACGAAAAGAATTTCCTCACGTGCAACTCATGATTGGAGGCGGCGCGTTTACCGCCTTCGCGGATCAACTCATCGAGAAGTTGCCAGAAGGGACCATCGGCCTGCTGGGAGAGGGGGAAGATGCAATCCTTAAAGTGATCGAAGGCCGATCGATCGAGGACGAACGGTATATCGTCAAGGAAGGGAACCGGATCAGGAGGGGACAGCAGGGCTCACCGGCCCTGCTTGACGCTCTGACCGTTGATCTACCCTACCTGACATCAATTTTTCCTCAGTATCGTGAATACATTGCGGAATCCATCGGCGTGCAATCGAAACGGGGCTGCCCCTACGACTGCGCCTTTTGTCTGTATCCCTACATTGAAGGCAAACGGGTACGCTATAGGCCGGCCGAAATGGTCGTGCGGGACATCTCCCAGCACTACCATCAATGGGGTGCCCGGCGGTTTTGGTTCACCGATGCCCAGTTCATTACCGGCAAAGAAGCCTATCCGCAATGCACGGAGATTTTGGAGCGTCTCATCAGAGAGAAACTGGACATCGAATGGTCCGGCTATATTAGGACGTCGTTGATCACCCCTGAATTGGCCAAGCTGATGGTGCGGTCGGGGGTCGGCGATTTGGAAGTTGCGATTACGTCGGGCTCTCAGGAGGTGCTCAACAACCTTCACATGGGATTCAAGCTCGAGCGACTGTACGACGGCTGCCGGTATCTCGCGGAAGCGGGATTTCGCGGTAAAGTGATTTTGAATTATTCCTTGAACAGCCCGAAAGAGACGGAAGACTCGCTCCTGCAAAGCGTGGAGTCCTATAAGGTCGTCGCGTCAATTTTGGGTGAAGAGCGGGTCTTTCCCTTGATGTTCTTCCTCGGGATCCAACCCAACACGGACCTGGAACAGCGCCTGCTGGAAGAAGGCTACCTCTCGGCTGGCTACAATCCCCTGATGCTGACCCCGACCAGTATCAGGAAATTGCTGTATAACCCAGCCCCCCTGAACAGGTTTATCGCAAAGGCCTGCTTGCGCGCCTGGGAGCGTAAGGAAGGTAGCCGAGACCCTCGGAGATGGACCGGGTCGCTCTCTCAAACCGCCGGCTCTGCTGATTCCTATGCCGACAAGAGCCTGAGCCGGGGCATCGAAGGCAATTCCGGACGGGATGCGCTTCTCTCTCTGGAAGAGATCCTCCGTTCACGCCGCCCCTCGTCTGTATCCACTCACCAGTCGAAAACGCACGCCACCTCGGCCGGTTAGACAGCATGGGTCTGTACATTGACCTTCACCCCATGCCCTCCGCTTGCCTTGCATTCCCGCTGAGGCCAGTGCTATCATTCGCCCTCTTTCACACCCGGGGCAAACGACAACCGATTAATTTTTCTAACATTTGTACCGGTCTGCCCTGGCTCTGAAGAGCGCCTGGAGGAGGCTTCTCAATGTACAAGACGATCTATATTCCGGTCGATAATTCCGACCATTCAAACCAGGCGGTGGACACGGGGGTTCATCTGGCCAAAGTCTTTGGTTCGAAGATCGTAGGCAGCCATGTCTATGCGGCCAAAATGCACGATAAACGCTTCAAGCAGATGGAAGCGGGCCTTCCTGAGGAATATCACGATGAGAAAGAACTCGACCGCCAGCGACAGATCCATGATTCGCTGATTACCCGCGGACTTCAGATCATCACCGATTCGTACCTGGATTACGTCGATAAGAAGTGCAATGAGGCCAACCTGCCGATCGAACGGCGTTCGCTCGAAGGGCGCAATTGGAAAGTCCTGGCGGAGGATATCAATACGAACGGGTACGATCTGGTGATCATGGGTGCCCTGGGCGTCGGCGCCGTCAAGGACAGCGTGATCGGAAGCAACACCGAACGGGTCGTCCGTCGGGTGCGAAATTCCGATATGCTGATCATCAAGAACATCCAACCCATCAACGGTGGGAAAATCGTGGTCGCGGTCGACGGGAGCCCCTACTCCTTCGGCGGCCTGATGACCGGCCTGCAACTCGGCAAGGCGTTAAACATGCCAGTCGAGGCAATCTCGGCCTTCGATCCGTACTTCCATTATGCGGCCTTCCATAGTATCTCGGGTGTGCTCAACGAAGAAGCCGGAAAAGTCTTCCGGTTCAAGGAGCAGGAGAAACTCCACGAAGAAATCATCGACAGCGGTCTGGCCAAAATCTATCAGTCGCATTTGGATATCTCGCGCGAAATCGCCCAGGCCGAGCAGACTGACGTCAAGACCACGTTGCTGGACGGCAAGGCCTTCGAGAAGATCATTCAATACGTCCGCAAGGACGTCCCGGCCCTCTTGATCGTCGGCCGCATCGGCGTCCACAGCGACGAAGACATGGACATCGGCAGCAACACGGAAAACCTGCTCCGTAGCGCGCCCTGCAACGTGCTGGTATCCAACCGAAAATATGTGCCGCCCATCGACACGCAGGCCGAATACACCATCGCCTGGACCGAAGAGGCGCTTCGCCGGATGGAAAAGATTCCCGTCTTCGCCCGCGGGGTGGCCAAGACCGCGATTCACCGCTATGCCATCGAAAAAGGCCACACCATCATCAGCAATACGGTGGTCGATGCGGCCGTCGGGCACATTCTCCCGAAGGGGGCCATGGACGCCATGCGGGCATTGGGTGGCAGCCTTGAGGCGGCGGGCATCGATCGGGACAAGATGCAGGCGGACGACGCTGTGGCACAGGACCTCATGGGTTCCACGCTCAGCGGCATGATGACACAGGTCGTCGAGGAGAAGCCGAAAAATTCTGCGGCCACGCAAGCGTATCTCGACCGTATGACCCAGAGCTATTACGTGTGCGATGGCTGCGGCTACATCGGCAAGGGCGATACACCGGTCAAGTGCCCGGTCTGCGGGGCCGAAGGACACCGGTTCAAGGCAGTCGACAAGAGCATTTTCGAGGCAGCCGCCAAGGCAGAAGGTGAAGTCGAAACCGATCTAGCCTACGACGACGTGCCCATGCAATGGACGAAGGATGCCAAAGAGGCGATCCGCGCCGTCCCGGCCGGGTTCCAACGGCGGCGCGCGAAGGCGAAGATAGAAAAGAGCGCGCGGAAGCTTGGCATGACGACGATCACGCTGGAATACGCCGCGCCGATGATCAAGGAAGCGGCCTCGGAGGACTACCAACCGATTTTTACCAACAAAGGCACCGGCACCTCGACTGAAGCGCAAGCGAAGCTGGACGCTATTCAAGAAAATGGGACGCAGTCCGCTCAGAACGGCGGCCATGGTCATACGGAAGCGGCTCCCTATAGCTGGACAACCGAGGCGCAGGCCAGGCTCGAACGGGCTCCGGAGGGCTTCATGCGGGATTGCACGAAGGCGCTCATCATCAAGCACGCCGACAAGCTGGGCACGACCCATATCACGCTGGAAGTGGCCAACGAAGGGATTGAGCAGGCAAAAGGCTATATGGAAGAAGCCATGAAGACTGGCAATCTCAAGGACATGATCGCCAACCTCACCGGGAAAGCCGCTCATAAATGAGGAATGTGGAATTGCAGGATAGATTCCCCATTCGCTAACACCTCATGGGAAAATCGCTGCCAATCTTCAATGGTCCGTCGTTCTCGGGAGCGCTGGCGTCTTTACCGCAACAGCTCACGCAGTTTTTTACATCGCGCCCGCAAGCGGCGGGGCCTTACGACGGTCGAACGGTCGACGACTTCAAGCCCTACCTCGTCGCGCTCAATCTGACCAAGCGCTGCAATCTGAAATGCGACCACTGTTACCTGGACGCCACGACCAAAGCCGCCGGTGGTGACGACGAACTCACGACGGAAGAGTGTTTCCGTCTAATCGATCAAATTGCTGAAGTGAACAAAGGCTGTCTTCTGGTGATCACCGGGGGGGAACCGCTGGTGCGCCCCGACATCCTCGACATCGCCCGCCATGCCGTGAAGCTGGGATTTATGGTCGTCTTCGGCACCAACGGCATGTTGATCGACGACCCGATGGCCAAACAGCTCGTCGAGATCGGCGTCATGGGCGTTGGTATCAGCATCGATTCACTCGATCCCCAGAAGCACAATACTTTCCGCGGCGTCCCGGGCGCCTGGGAAGCCGCCGTGGCCGGCATTGAGGCGAGCAAGCGCAACGGACTCCAATTTCAAGTGCATTTCAGCGCGCAGCCGATGAATTATCAGGAACTGCCCGCCGTCGTGGAGTGGGCCCACGGGCTCGGCGCTCGCGTGCTCAACGTGTTCTTCATGGTCTGCACCGGCCGCGGAGAGGAGCTCACCGACATCACGCCAGCGCAGTATGAGGAGGTCCTCGGCTACCTGGTCAAGTGCCAGGACGACTATAAAGGCATGTTGATTCGGGCTCGTTGCGCTCCACATTTCAAGCGGCTGGCCTATGAGAAAGACCCCAACTCGCCGATCACCAAAGCGACCGGCTACATGGGCGGCGGCTGTCTTGCTGGTACGAACTACGCGCGAGTGACGCCGAACGGAGAACTCACGCCTTGTCCCTATATGCCACTCTCCGCCGGAAACATTCGAACCCAGAGCTTTGTCGATCTGTGGGAACGATCTGACATCTTCAACTCCTTCCGTTACCCTCAACTGAAGGGCAAATGCGGCGATTGCGAGTATTCGGATATCTGCGGCGGCTGCCGCGCTCGCCCCTATGTGGATCACGGCGACTGGCTGGACGAAGATCAGTGGTGTCTCTACACCCCGAGAGGCGGAGAGAAGATCAAGGTCGCTTTCAACGTCGAGGAAGCGTCCACGGTGCAGTGGGACGACGCGGCCTCATTGCGGCTGAGCCGCATCCCCTACTTTCTGCGTGCGATGGTTAAGAAGGGTGTCGAAAAGCACGCGCGCGAGAACGGTATCACAACCGTCACGATCGAGCTCATGGAAGAACTCAGGAAAAAGCGCTTCGGCAACGACGCTCCGGTCTTTAAATTCTGAACCGTAACTCGTCTTTCGTGAAGCGTATCTCGCAGAATGATTCCATGAAAGATTTGACTCACGCTTCACGCTTCACCCTTCACGCTTAACGACTCCTATGGATGCATTGCAGAGCATCATCACCGATCTCAACACGCTGATTCCGATCATCAATCATTGGTTCCATCTGTTGTCCGCCGTGATTTGGATCGGCGGCCTGGCCTTTCTGGTCATGGCGGTATCGCCCGGCCTTCAGAAGGCGGTCGCCCGGGAACAGATCAAGCCCATTACGGACGTCTTCTATCAACACTACAAGAAAGTGGCGGGCATTTTGTTGGTCATCCTGCTGTTTACCGGCGGAATCAACCTCCACTATGTCAACCAGGTATTGACCTCCCAAACCGGCTCCGGCGTGCAGCACCACGCCAAGTACCTCACAGTCTTTTTTATCAAGCTCTTCTTAGTCCTCTGTCTCTTGACCCTTTTTCTGTATACCGTGATTTTTAAGGCCGATGATGAGGCTGAAGAAGGCGAATCCTATGAAGTGATTCCTTATCAACGGGCAGCCCTCTGGATGGGATTTTTTATTATCCTCTGCGCGGCCGCTATGAAGCACCTGCACCAGTAGCGGCCGATTCCCTCTCCTCGCGTTTTTCTCTTCACTGCTCCAACGTATCTGAAGCGATACCGCTGAGTATTGCTTACGATACGTCGATGAAGTCGTCCATTGGAAGAGCTTTTAGCCAAGCTCTTCGCGTCACCAGCCGTAGATCAATCACTTAGGATTCTTTACCACATAGATGGCAAGCTCATGGGCCTGGCATGTCTGTTGCTGAACCGAATCCACACCAAGAGACATGAGCATGACGCCCCCATATATGATTTGGCGAGAAGCGGCGCAGCACTGGACGCGCCTCCGGATCGTGCCCATCCGGCGGCCCCTCCGTCGCCCCGCCTCTCTGCCAATCGAGGCTGCGCGCCGGACGGCTGGTGCGCAGCCTTTCCCGATGGAGGCACCGCTCAGGATCTCATGAGTCGCGATGGTCTTGGACCTATCAACCATGGAGGGAGAGAATTATGCAGACAACCACGACAACGAGTACTGGCCCAGCTATCCCGCTGCGTCGTGAAGGGGATGTGACGAGCCCGAGCATTACCAATGCTGGACCCCGGATGGTAAGACTGACGGTAAATCTCCCATCGCAACTCGTCGAACAGATGCGCGATGCCGTGTACTGGACTCCGGGGTTGACGCTCGCGTGGATGATTGCCCGAGCGGTTCGGGCGTCATTGACGGATTTGGAAATCGTGCATCAAGGGCCCTTCCCTCGACGCCTAAAGCCGCTGCGAGCTGGACGGCCTAGACGCATCGGTCAGTCCATGCACCTCCGCCCAATAGAGAGTGCCGGCGGCCCGGACGTACCCAACACCCCTACTCCTGTTGTCACGAAAACTGAAGCGACTTCGCTAAAGGGAAGGTAGCCGGACCCAGCACTCAGCGGCTTTTGAGAGAAGTAGAAAATGCCCGCTTGAAGACTCCTCGAAGGCCGAAGTAGGCAAATGAGTCCTTGAGGTTGGAATACAGCCGTTTGAAGGGACCCATTTCCGGATTGGTGACGTATTCCATGGTCAGGGCGATCCGCTCTTCTCCCGGTCCGAGAGGCGTGACCGCATGCCAGAGTTTGTCGCCGTTGAAGATCACCATATCCCCTGGCTGGGTTACCAACTCCAATGTTCGAGGAGTCCTACCAGGAACATCCTTGAACAGTTCGCACACCAATTTACATTGAGTCGACCTGTCTACTAACCCCATCAAGATCGTATAACGGGCCCCCTTGTAGTAACTCGTATCGTAATGAAACCCGATATGGTCTCCGGGCTCCGTGTAATAGTACAAGGCGCAGGAGTGAGGATCGTTGTCGGGGCAAAGCATGAGCCTGGCGTCGGTGAGCCGGCTGAGAAAATCAACGAACGCAGGTGAGCGATACAGATCAAGAAACAATGGCGCCTGTTCCTGCACCGTGTAGTAACTGACGCTTCCTCCTTTTTTGTGCCCCGGGATGTAATTGCGATTGAGCCGATGCTTGACCCCTTGAGCTTGGGGCACCAGCGTCGCCTCGACGAACTCCCTCGGCAGAAACTGAGGAAGGACGA
>DATIGH010000104.1:0-12832 GCA_035454845.1 Nitrospira sp. | reverse complement strand
AGGAGGAAGGGGGGCGGCATACGCCGTTTTTCAACGGGTATCGGCCGCAGTTCTACTTCCGGACGACGGACGTGACGGGCATTGTGCAGCTCAATCCGGGGGTGGAGATGGTGATGCCCGGGGACAATGTGAGTGTGACGGCCGAGTTGATCAGCCCGATTGCGATGGACCAGGGCCTGCGCTTTGCGATCCGCGAAGGCGGCAAGACCGTCGGCTCCGGCGTCGTCACGGAAATTCTGGCGTAGGAGCTGACACGCTGACAGGCGGGCAGGGAACAAGACGGTACGAACTTGTCAGCCTGCACCTTGTCAGCTGACAGCTAAGGAGCACACGTGAAGGTCGATCAACGAATTAGGATCAGGCTGCGCGGATTTGATTACCGCGTCCTGGATCAGTCCGTCGCAGAGATCGTGGAGACGGTGCGTCGAAGCGGCGCCAAGATCGTGGGGCCGATTCCCTTGCCGACACGCATCGAAAAATTTACGGTGCAGCGTGCGACCCATGCTGACAAGAAAGCCCGTGAGCAGTTCGAGATCAGGACGCACAAGCGCTTGATGGACATTATGGAGCCCACGCCGGAAACGATGGATTCACTCATGAAGCTGAATCTAGCCGCGGGCGTGGATGTCGAAATCAAACTGTGAGCAGTCAGAGATCAGCTGTCAGCTGACAGCTAAAAGCTGAGAGTGAGCAATGACGAACGGATTGCTGGGTAAGAAACTGGGCATGACGCAGATGTTGGATGAGGCCCGGCTGACGCCGGTTACGGTCATCGAAGCAGGGCCGTGCCGCGTCGTCATGGTCAAGACCAAAGAGCGTGACGGCTATGAGGCTGTCCAACTGGCATTCGGACAGGTGAAGGATCGAAAACTGTCCAAGGCAGAATTGGGCCACCTAAAAAAGCATGAAGCGCCTGCCAGCCGGGTGCTTCGAGAGTTCAGAAAAGACGGAGAAGTGGCTGTCGGACAGACCGTGAAGGCCGACATTTTCAAGAAGGGCGATTGGGTCGATGTCATCGGCGTATCCAAGGGTAAGGGATACCAAGGCGTCGTGCGCAGGCATCATTATGCGGGAGGACCCGAATCGCATGGCTCCATGTTCCATCGCGCTCCTGGGTCGATCGGTGCCAGCTCGTTTCCTTCACGGGTCTGGAAAGGAAAGACCTTGCCCGGGCACATGGGCGCCGAACGAGTGACGTCTCAACGGTTGAAGGTCATTGAGTCGAGGCCGGATGAAAATCTCCTGTTCGTGCGCGGGGCGGTTCCCGGCGCGGCCAATGGCCTGCTGATCGTTAGAAAGTCGAAGAAGGGATAGGGCATGCCGACGGTAGATGTCGTCGATTTGAATAGACGGAAAGTCGGGTCCGCTGAGCTTCCAGCAGAAGTCTTCGGCTGCGAGCCGCACACGTCGCTCGTACACGAAGCCATTGTCATGCAACAGGCCTGTGAGCGGCAGGGGACCGCGTCGACGCTCCGGCGTGGGGAAGTGCGTGGATCGGGAAAGAAGCCCTGGAAGCAGAAACATACGGGACGGGCGCGCGCTGGTTCCGTGCGTTCGCCGGTCTGGCGGCATGGCGGATCGGTCTTCGGTCCCAAACCGAGGAGCTATGCCTTCAGTATGCCGAAGAAGAAATATCGGGCCGCACTGCAAAGCGCCTTGTCGGCGAAGCTGACCGACGGGCAACTGTTCATCGTGTCCAGCCTCTCGCTGGAGCAGCCCAAGACCAAAATGCTGGCGAAGGCGCTCGCGCAGTTCGCGAGTGGCGCGCAGATTCTGGTGATAGCCGGTGATGCCCAAGGGGGCTTGACGCAGGCGGCGCGGAATCTGGCGCGAGTCAACGTCGTGACGCCCGACCGGCTCAATGTCTACGACATCGTGCGAGCCGGCACGATCGTGATTCCCGAACGCGAGCTGGCACGGGTGAAGGAGGTCTGGGCATGAAAGTCGATCTCCACAATGTCCTCATCCAGCCGCTGTTGACGGAAAAAGTCACCGCTATCCGCGAAGGCAGCAACACCGTCGGTTTTCTGGTGCATCGGGATGCCAATCGTGTCCAGATCAAGCAGGCGGTCGAGACGCTGTTAAAAGTCAAAGTCGAGCGCGTCAACGTGTTGAACGTGCAGGGCAAAATCAAGCGTTTGGGCCGCTTTTCGGGAAAGCGCTCCGATTGGAAGAAAGCCTTCGTGAAGTTGAAGGAAGGGGAGAAGCTCGAACTCTACGAAAGTGCGTAACACGATGTTGAAAAGGGCCGCCAGCTGATAGGACAAACTTATGGGACTGAAAGCATTTAAACCCACGACCTCGGGCCGCCGGGGAATGACGATCGTCACGACCGATGAATTGACGAAGAAGAGACCGGAAAAGGCATTGACGTCGTTTCTCCTCAGGACCGGCGGCCGCAACAATGACGGGCGGACCACGGTCCGTTTCCGGGGCGCCGGTCATCGCCGGCTCTACCGGACCATCGACTTCCGCCGGGATAAAGTGGGAATCTCCGCCAAAGTATCGGCGCTCGAGTATGACCCGAATCGATCCGCCCGGATCGCGCTCTTAATCTACAAGGATGGAGAGAAGCGGTACATCCTCGCACCGATCGGTCTACAGGTAGGCGATGTGCTGCAGTCGGGCGCTGACGCCGAGGTGCGCACAGGCAATGCATTGCCTCTGTCTCACATGCCGTTGGGGACCACCATACACAACATCGAATTGAAACCGGGCAGGGGCGGCCAGTTGATCCGCAGTGCGGGAGGGTTTGCGCAGGTCATGGGCCGGGACGGCGACTATGTGCAAGTGCGGCTCAAGTCTGGAGAAATGCGACGGATTTTGGCGTCCTGCATGGCGACGGTCGGCCAGGTTGGCAACCTCGACCATGAGAATATCAGCGTCGGCAAGGCCGGACGCAGCCGGTGGCTCGGTCGCCGACCGCATGTACGTGGAGTCGTCATGAATCCAGTCGACCATCCGCATGGCGGTGGCGAAGGGAAGTCCGGTCAGGGCAATCCGCATCCGGTGTCTCCGTGGGGCATGCCCACTAAGGGCTACAAGACCAGACAGAACAAGAAGACGGAGAAGTTTATCATCGCTCGCCGCAAGTCAGGAGTGCGCAATGCCTAGATCGGTCAGCAAAGGCGCCTTTGTCGACGACCATCTGCTGAAGAAGGTCGAGCAGATGAATCAAACGAAGGACCGGAAAATCATCAAGACCTGGTCGAGACGGTCGACCGTGGTGCCTGACATGATCGGGCACACGTTTGCCGTGCATAACGGGAAAAAGTTCATCCCGGTGTTCGTCACCGAGAATATGGTGGGCCATAAACTGGGCGAATTCGCCCCGACGAGATTCTTCAAGGGCCACGGGCAGGCGAAGACCGAGAAAGCCGTGGCGTTGAAATAAGCTGATAGCTGTCAGCTATCTGCTCTCAGTAAACCGGAAGCTGATTGCTGAGAGTGGAGAGGCTCATTCTGAGGACCAAGAAATGGCAGAAGCGCGTGCAGTACTGAGATTTGTCCGGGTGGCGCCGCGGAAGGCGCGGCCGGTAGTCGACATGATTCGAGGACAGCAAGTGCCGTTGGCGTTGGCCATGCTGAAGCATTTGCCCCGTCATGCCGCACGGGTGATCGAGAAGGTGCTGCGATCGGCGGTGGCCAACGCCGAGCAGAAGGAGCTGGGGGACAGCGAGTCGATGCGGGTCTCAAAGGCGTTCGTGAACTGCGGCCCGATCTACAAGCGCTTCCGCGCCCGGTCGATGGGACGGGCCAACGCGATTCAGAAGCGGACGAGTCACATCACCGTCGTCGTTGAAGCGCGGGGCGTCCAGGAGAAGACAAGGTCCTGAACATTAAGCGGATCGGCGCACACGCCGCCGCAGAACTGAGGTACGGATCCTATGGGTCAGAAAACGCATCCGGTCGGCTATCGGCTTGGCTACAACTACACGTGGAGCTCCCGCTGGTATGCGAGCAAGGATTACGCGAAGCTGCTCCATCAGGACATCAAAATCCGCAAAGTCGTCAAGCAGAAGCTCTTTCATGCGGGCGTGGCAAAAGTAGAGATCGAACGCTCGGGTGATCAGACACGCGTCATCATCCATACGGCCAGACCCGGCATTATCATCGGCCGCAAGGGGGCGGAGGTGGACAAGCTGAAAGCTGAGCTGGAAAAGCAGTACGGCGGACAGGTGTACATCACGGTGAAAGAGATCAAGAAACCCGAGCTGGATGCGCAGCTGGTCAGCGAAAACGTCGCGACACAATTGGAAAAGCGGGTGGCCTTCCGCCGCGCCATGAAGCGGAGTGTGCAATCGGCCCTGCGTCTCGGTGCACAGGGAATCAAGATCATGATTGCCGGGCGGCTGGGCGGAGCCGAGATTGCGCGCACGGAGTGGTACCGCGAAGGCCGCGTGCCGCTACACACGCTGCGGGCAGAGGTCGATTATGGCTTTGCCGAAGCCCATACCACGATGGGGCAGATCGGTGTGAAGACGTGGATTTACAAGGGCGAGCTTCTTCCGGCACAGCCGCTCAAGCCCGAGGCGGCATTTGAACGGCGGCTTGGGTAAGGAATGAGGACATCGTGTTAGCACCGAAGAAAGTCAAGTTCAGAAAAATGATGAAGGGGCGGATGCGCGGCAAGGCCTATCGAGGCGGCCAGATCACCTTGGGTGAATTCGGCCTCAAGGCGTTGGAGCCGGGGTGGGTGACCAGCCGGCAAATTGAAGCGGCGCGTATCGCCATTACCCGCTATGTCAAGCGCGGTGGTCAGGTGTGGACGAGAATTTTCCCAGACAAACCGATCACCAAGAAACCGGCGGAAACTCGAATGGGCAAGGGGAAGGGGAATCCCGAATACTGGGTCGCCGTCGTGAAACCGGGGCGGATCCTCTATGAAATGGGCGGTGTCACTTCCGATATTGCCCATGAAGCCTTCCGGCTGGCCTCGCATAAATTACCGATTGCCACCAAGTGTGTGACGCGCGGCGAGTTCTAGGTCGTTGAGACGAAAGTACGAGCACGGAAATGGACTTGAAAGAATTGAGACAGATGACCGGCGCCGAATTATCCGAGAAAGCCAAACAGCTGAGCCAGGAGCTCTTCAATCTACGGTTTCAGCTGGGCACGGGCCGGTTGGAGAATCCCATGCAGATCCGCAAGACGAAACGATCGATCGCGCAGGTAAAAACCATTCAGCGTGAGATCGAGCAGGCGGAGCGCAAGAAGGCGTCCTAGCGGCGAAAGGGTTGAAGAGCGATGGCTGAGAACGCGGTCAAGCGGCGAGAGTGGGTCGGGCGGGTGATCAGCAACAAGATGAACAAGACGGTCGTAGTGGCGGTTGAGCGTCAGGTCGTGCATCCCATCTATCACAAGGTGCTCCGGCGCATGACGAAGTTCAAGGCCCATGACGAGCAGAACGCCTGCAGTATCGGTGACCGTGTGCGCATGATCGAGACCAGACCGATCAGTAAGGACAAGCACTGGCGCGTGGTCGAAATTCTGGAAAAAGGACGCGTGGATTAATCGGGGGCGTGCCCGGCGAAGGTAAACGGCATCATGATTCAGAACTACACATACATGGACGTGGCTGACAATTCGGGTGCGAAACAGGCCATGTGCTTTCACGTGCTCGGCGGGTCCAAGCGCCGGTACGCGTCATTGGGGGATGTGATTGTCGTCGCCGTCAAGGAAGCCATTCCGCAGGCAACCGTCAAGAAAGGCGACGTGAGCCGCGCGGTTATTGTGCGGACCACGAAAGAGGTTCGGCGGGAAGACGGGTCATACATCAAATTCGACCGGAATGCCTGTGTGCTCATCAATAAAGAAGGGGAGCCGATCGGGACCCGCATTTTCGGACCGGTTGCACGCGAACTTCGCTGGAAGAAGTTCATGAAGATCATCTCGCTGGCTCCAGAGGTGTTGTAACCAGAGGTAGGAGTGAACGTGCACGCGCTGCAGAAGACGCATATTCGCAAAGGGGATACGGTGGTGGTGATCGCCGGGCGGGATCGGGGAAAGTCCGGAAAGGTCCTGTCGGTCGATCGCTCCGCGGGGAAGGTCGTCGTCGAAAAGTTAAATATGATCAAGCGGCACACCAAGCCGAATCAAAAGGTCAAACAGGGCGGGATTCTCGAGAAAGAAGCCCCGCTGGCCATCTCGAACGTCATGTTCCTGTGTCCGGTCACGAAGAAGCCCACTCGCTTAGGCATTCGCGTTCAGGCTGACGGCCAGCGTGTGCGGTTCAGTAAGAAGTCTAACGAATTGGTGGAATAGAGAGGACCTTTTACCAGGCTGCAATAAAAGAAGGTTGTATGGCGGACGCCAAGGATCCTAAAAAAGCTAAAAGCGGCAAACCAGCGGGCAAGCCGGGAAAGAAAGAGGGCGGCAAACCCCCCCAACAGTTGGATGATGGGAGCGAGGAATCGAAATTCCAGCCTCGGCTGCGCGACGCGTATCGCGATCGGGTTATCCCCGCTCTGATGAAGGAGTTCGGCTACAAAAACGTCATGCAGGTACCCAAGCTCGAGCGCATTGTGCTCAACGTTGGCATGAGCGAAGCTATTCAAAACGTGAAACTCTTGGAAAGTGCAGCCACCGAATTGGGCACCATTACCGGGCAAAAGGCCGTCGTCACCAGGGCGAAGAAAGCCATTGCCGGATTTAAGCTTCGCCAGGGCATGCCGATTGGCACGAAGGTCACGCTCCGAAACCGCCGCATGTACGAGTTTTTCGACCGTCTGGTGACCCTGGCTCTGCCGCGCATTCGCGATTTCCGCGGCGTGTCACCCAAAGCGTTCGACGGCCGCGGCAACTATACCTTGGGTTTGAAGGAACAGTTGATTTTCCCCGAAATCCAGTACGACGAGGTGGCGTCGATCCACGGCATGGACATCACTATCGTGACGACAGCCCGTACGAACGACGAAGGAAAGGCACTGCTCGCCCAGTTGGGCATGCCGTTCCGAAGCTAACATTTATAGCACGAAGAGGAGTGAGCCGTGTCCAGACTGGCGCTGAGAAACAAGACTGCTGCGACGCCGAAATTTAAAACCCGCGGCTACCATCGCTGCGGCTTGTGCGGACGCGTGCACGGATATCTGCGGCGTTTCAAAATGTGCCGCATCTGCTTCCGGCTGTTGAGCTTGAAGGGTGAAATCCCCGGTGTCCGGAAGGCCAGTTGGTAAAACTGAGAACTTGTTGAAAGGGTACGTATGGTAACCGATCCGATCAGTGACCTCCTTGTCCGGTTGCGCAATGGATTCCGACGGCATCATGACGTCGTGACGATTCCCGCCTCAAAACTGAAGCATGAAGTGCTCCGCGTTCTACAAGCAGAGGGATACATTCACGGCATCGAAACGGCGACAGAAGACGGGCATCCAGTTTTAAAAGTGGCATTGCGATACGTCGGCGAAGGCCAACCAATGATTACGGGCATGCAGCGTGTGAGCAAACCCGGTCGGCGCGTTTACGTGGGAACCAGAGAGATTCCGCGGGTGCGCAACGGCATCGGAATGGCCATTCTCTCGACCTCCAAAGGCATTATGACGGATCAAACGTCGCGCAAGGCCGGCCTTGGCGGCGAAGTGCTCTGTGCGGTGTGGTAAGGCCGCACGACCAGTAGGAAGGACAAGGCAGCGATGTCACGCATTGGAAAAAAACCGATTCCTGTTCCGGGCGGCGTGGACATAAAAGTGGCGGGATCTATCGTGTCGGTTAAGGGGCCACTCGGGAAGCTCGATTGGATGTTGAAGCCTGGCATCGGCGTGACGGTCGACAAGGGTCAAATGATCGTGACCCGATCCAGCGAAGAGCGGAAAATACGCGCCATGCACGGCCTCGTGCGGGCCGAGCTGAGCAACATGGTCCAAGGTGTCACCAAAGGGTATGAACGCAACATGGAGATCACCGGGGTCGGGTACAAGGCGGCGATCCAGGGGCGGACTATGAGCTTCAACGTCGGGTACATCAATCCGGTCCAATATGCGATCCCGGCCGGCATTGATGTCAAGGTCGACAAGCAGACTTTGATCAATATCAAGGGTGCGGACAAGCGGCTCGTGGGACAAGTGGCGGCCAATCTTCGCGCCATCAAGCCGCCGGATGTCTATAAGCAAAAGGGCATCCGTTACGCGGGAGAAGTCCTGAGAAAGAAAGAAGGCAAGACCGGGAAATAGGTGAAGCATGAATAGTGCGGCGAAATTACATCAGCTCGCCCGGCGTCAGCAGCGCGTCCGGCAGCGCATCTTTGGAACGGATGAGCGTCCGCGGCTCAATGTCTACCGCAGCAGCGGCCATATCTATGCGCAGATCATCAACGACTTGAAGGGCACCACGTTGGCGGCCGCTTCATCCCTGGACAAGTCCTTGCGGACGACGCTGAAGTCCACCAGCAGTATTGCAGCGGCCAAGGCCGTGGGCGCGCTGTTGGCCGAACGGGCCAAGACTGCCAAGATCCAAAAAGTGGTGTTCGACCGCGCCGGTCGGCTGTATCACGGCCGGATCAAAGCGTTGGCGGATGCCTCCCGCGAAGGCGGGCTGCAATTTTAGGCTACGAAGGGAGCAACAAGCGTGCGAGTGAATCCTGACGAATTGAGCCTGAAGGATAAGGTTGTGTTCATCAACCGCGTCGCCAAAGTCGTCAAGGGCGGCAAGCGCTTTAATTTCTGCGCGCTCGTCGTGGTCGGTGACGGACAAGGGTGGGTCGGCATTGGAAAGGGCAAGGCCGCGGAGGTACCGGTTGCCATCGCCAAGGCCGTACAGCAGGCGAAGAAGAATCTCGTCCATGTCCCGCTCAAGTCGGGCACCATTCCGCACGAGGTTCATGGCTTGTTCGGAGGCGAACACGTGTTGTTGAAGCCCGCCGCCGAAGGTACCGGCATCATCGCGGGCGGAGCCGTACGAGCCGTCGTCGAGCTCGTCGGGGCCCACAACATCATTTCCAAAACGCTGGGACGCGGAAACCCCTTCAACACCGTGCGCGCGACGCTGGATGGCCTGACGCAGCTCAGAAATCCGGATCAGGTCATGCGGTTGCGCAGGGGTGAGGAGCTTCAGACGGGAGTCATGGCCTCATGAGCACGCCAAAACCGGCGAAAGCCTCAGCTCCGGGCATCCGCATCACCTTGAAGCGAAGCCCGATCGGGACGCCTGAACGGCACCGTCTTGTGTTGCGCGGACTCGGATTGCGCAAAATCCGCCAGTCGGTGGTCCGTCCCGATACGCCTCAAGTGAGAGGATTGATTCATCGAGTGAGCTATCTTCTGGAAGTACAGCCATCATGAAACTACACGAACTCGCGCCGGCTAAGGGCGCCAAGAAAAAGCGGAAGCGGATCGGACGCGGTCCGGGCTCCGGCCACGGAAAAACGGCGACCAAAGGGCACAAGGGATTGCTGGCCCGCTCGGGCGGAGGCAAGCAGCCAGGGTTTGAGGGCGGTCAGATGCCTCTGATCCGCCGTGTGCCGAAGTATGGGTTCAGAAATCCTTTCCGCACCGAATACGCAATCGTCAATATCGAGAGTCTCGCCGATCTGCCGGCTTCGGGCACGATCACTCCGCAGACGATGGTCGATGCGGGTTTGGTTAGGCGCGTGACGCGGCCGATCAAGATTCTCGGCAACGGCGAGCTCAAGAAGCCGATTACGGTCCAGGCGCATAAGTTCAGCAAATCGGCGGAAGCGAAGATTCAAGCGGCGGGAGGGTCAATCGAGGTTATCCCCGGTGTTTGAGCGGCTCCTGACCAGCTTTCAGAACATCCTCAAGATTCCCGAGTTGAGGACTCGCATCCTGTTCACGCTAGGGATGTTGGTGGTGTATCGCGTCGGGGCGCACATTCCAACGCCGGGGATCAACGGCGAAGCACTGTCGGAGTTCCTGCAAAAGCAGGGCGGGGCGTTGCTCGGGTTTCTCGATATTTTCTCGGGCGGCTCGCTGTCTCGACTGACGATCTTTGCGCTGGGCATCATGCCATATATCAGCGCCTCGATCATTTTGCAGCTCTTGACGGTGGTGGTGCCCCATCTCTCGAAGCTGGCAAAAGAAGGAGAACGCGGCCGGAAGAAGATCATTCAGTACACACGGTTTGGGACCATCGGCATCGCGTTGATTCAGGGCTTCGGCATCGCTGTCGGCCTCGAACAGATGAACGGCGGAGCGTTTGTCCTTGAAAAGGGCTGGGCGTTCCGGTTGATGACGGTCATCACGCTCACAGCCGGCACCGGCTTCCTGATGTGGTTGGGAGAGCAGATCACCGAGCGGGGGATCGGCAACGGCATCTCGCTCATAATTTTTGCCGGGATCGTGGCGCGTCTGCCTTCGGCCGTGGCGCAGACCTATAACTTGTACGAGATCGGTCAGCTGAACGCGTTTCTGCTGGTCGGACTTGCCGCCTTGATGGTGGCGGTCGTTGCCGCCATTGTGTTTTTGGAAAGCGGCCGTCGCAAGGTGCCGGTGCAGTACGCGAAGCGGGTCGTCGGCCGGAGGGTCTACGGCGGGCAGAGCACGCATATCCCGCTGAAGATCAACACGGCCGGGGTGATTCCGCCGATTTTTGCGTCATCGATCATCGCGTTTCCGGCGACGATTGCCGGCTTTTTCGAGACCCCGTGGATCAAGGCGATCGGCGCGCAGTTATCGCCCGGATCGCTGCTGTATACGCTGATGTATGTCGGGCTGATTCTCTTTTTCTGCTTCTTTTATACGGCGGTGGTCCTCAATCCGGTCGATATGGCGGATAACATGAAGAAGTACGGAGGGTTCATCCCAGGCATCCGTCCCGGACAGCGGACGTCCGATTATATCTACAAGGTGCTGACACACATTACCTTTGCCGGAGCCATTTATCTCGCGGTCGTCTGCGTCATCCCTGAATTTTTGATCTATAAGCTGAATGTGCCTTTTTATTTCGGCGGTACGTCGTTGCTGATCGTGATCGGCGTGGGCCTGGATACCGCGCAGCAGATCGAGTCGCATATGTTGATGCGCAATTACGAAGGGTTCTTGGGAAAGGGCATGGGTCCACTCCGCGGCCGGAGCGGGTGAGGACCACATGCGCGTGGTCTTTCTCGGGGCGCCGGGTGTCGGCAAGGGCACGCAAGCGGACCGGATCGCGGCGCAGTTCAAGATTGCGAAGATTTCGACCGGAGACCTGCTACGGGAGGCGGTCCGAAATCAGACGAAATTGGGCCGCGAAGCGAAGCGGTTCATGGACCAGGGCCAGCTGGTTCCCGATGACGTCGTGATCGGCCTAGTGCGCGAGAAGCTAGCCGAGCCTGGAAGTGCAAATGGCTTCGTGCTGGACGGGTTTCCACGAACGGTGCCGCAGGCCGAGGAACTGGGAAGGCTCTTGCAGGCGACTCAGCGGCCGCTGCACCGGGTGGTGAAATTTGAGGTGCCCCGGCAAGATGTGATCCGGCGGCTGAGCGGGCGGCGCAGTTGCCCGAAGTGTCAGGCGACGTTTCACGTGGACTTCGGGCCCTCAAAAAAAGGCGACGCCTGCGATCGATGCGGCGAGACGTTGATTCAGCGGAGCGACGACAAGCCTGAAGCGATCGAAACAAGGTTGCAGGTTTACGAGGAACAGACGGCGCCGTTGATCCGGTACTACGCCAGCAAACGGCTCCTCTCGGAACTGGACGCCTCTGGTTCCGTGGATGCGGTGTTCGAAGCCCTGTTCGGCGTGCTGGCGCCTTACAGCGCAATATGATCATCCTCAAGACGCCAGACGAGATCGCGGTCATGGCAAAGGCGTCTAGAGTAGTGGCTGAAGCGCTGGCGGTGCTAAAAAACGCGGTCAAGCCCGGCATCACGACAGATGAGTTGGATCGGTTGGCGGAATCGGAAATATGCGCCAGAGGCGCCATTCCGGCGTTCAAAGGATACCGCAATTATCCCAAGACGCTTTGCGCGTCTGTGAACGAACAGGTGGTGCACGGTATCCCTTCGAAGCGGACCCTGAAGGAGGGAGACATCGTCGGACTGGATCTCGGGGCGATCGTCGGCGGATTCTACGGTGATTCTGCGGTGACGGTCGCCGTCGGACGTATCGAGGAGAAGGCCGCGGCGCTGGTGCGGATTACCGAAGAATCACTGGCACTCGCGATTGAGCAAGCGCGAGTCGGTAATCGGTTGTCGGACATTTCTCATGCGGTCCAACGGCACGTGGAAGCGGCCGGCTACTCCGTCGTCACCGAGTTTGTTGGGCACGGCATCGGGCGGCAGTTGCACGAAGAGCCGCAGGTGCCAAACTACGGGAAGCCCGGACAGGGTCCCAGGCTGCAGGCCGGAATGGTCTTGGCGATTGAGCCAATGGTGAACATGGGAGGATCGGCTGTTCGGGTGCTGGACGACCGGTGGACGGCGGTGACGGCAGACGGCAGCCTCTCGGCTCACTTTGAGCATACGATTGCCATTCAGCCGAGCGGTCCGGCGCTCGTGTTGAGCCGGCTGTAAGGAAGGCAATCGTGAAACATCAGGTGAAAGGATAACGGTTCGTGCCGAAGGAAGACATTATTGAGATCCAAGGATCGGTACTGGAAACCCTCCCCAATGCCATGTTTCGCGTACAACTCGACAATGGTCACAAAATCCTTGCCCATATCTCCGGCAAAATGCGCATGCATTTCATTCGCATCCTTCCGGGAGACAAGGTTACGGTGGAAATGTCGCCGTACGACCTGACACGAGGGCGTATTACGTACCGGTTCAAGTAGGAGTGTGGATATCTCATGAAGGTCAAATCATCGGTCAAGCCGATTTGTGCAAAATGTAAAGTCGTTCGACGCCGCGGGGTCGTCCGGATTCTCTGTAGCAACCCTCGGCACAAACAGCGACAGGGATAG
>DATIGH010000103.1:0-23271 GCA_035454845.1 Nitrospira sp. | reverse complement strand
AATGGCAGGGATATTCAGCGCCCCGAGCTGTAGCCGGATCGTACTGGCCAGAGGCCTGCGTCCTCCGGTGGAGGCGGTGACCTCCACTGTGCCGAGCAGGCCTGGTTGAGCCGGCGCGTAGACCTTTACCTGATCAAGACGTCCGAGTTCCGACAATGCCCCGGTGAAGCCGCTTGTGGTGCCGTTGAGGAGCCAGGCGTCGTCTTCATTGGACGTATCGAGGAGAATGTCCGGCCGCTCAGAAGTTCCCATGAATTGTGAGCGTCCTGTGGCATCGAAAAAAGAGGGCCCCTCTCCGGCATCCTCCCGTTTCATCAGCAAACCTGCGACCGTCGGTGGCGCAGCAGACGGCTCATGGAACCACCTGAGGACGAGATCGGCGGCACCCTCGGCCAAATGCAGGGCTTGCGTCTGCTCCCTCATGGCTGAAATTCCCGGCGCATCCTGTGCGGCGAGATACAACAGGGTCATGCTCAACAGCGCGAGCATGATGAGCACCATGAGAGCCGCTAGCAGCACATGACCGCGATCATTCCTGATTGTGTAGGCGCAAGTCATCCTTGTCCCCTCCGCGCGTCGATTACGTACGTAAACTGATCTCTCTGAATTCCGCCACCGCCCTGCCGGGAAGCACGAGCTCGATGATGACACGGCGTACTGCAGCGGGATGCGTGGTCGGACGGCCTTGCGCGTCCCAATAGGAAAACGTCAGACGCGCAATGTTGCTCGCGATGACACTGGCGCCGCCGTCGATTTGACGCAGAAACCTCACGATTCCTCGCTCGTCCGGCCGGCTGTAGTAGCGAAGACGATTCATGACCATCACGGAGGCGCCGGATGGAATGGGCCGCTGGGTTGGCTCCGCCAGGGTCAACAAATTCCGCAGTCCAGTTCGAGCCAAGGTAAAGTGCTCGCACTGCTCGTTCCAGCAGACGTGCAAGAGCTTCTTGTCCGGCCATCCTCCTCCGTCTTCCACTGTCAGCGTGGTCTGTCCGGCAGCCGCCGGTGCGATGATCGTGGTGATCAGCCCGCTGATGTTGGCCGTGAATTCGACAGTATCCGGACGAGCGACCGCCAATGCCTCCCCACTGGCCAGCCGAAGCTCTTGCTCAAAGAGTTCGAGCCCCAACCGGACATCTTGTTCTTGTATGATCTGCGCCTGTTGGCGTGCAAACTCGCGCTGGAAATACCATACCGCCTGCAGAGCGGCGAAGAGCACGACGAGGCCGGCCGCCATGGCCGTGATCACTTCCATCAGGCTGAAGCCTTTGTGGTTGCACAGGCCAGATACTGTCTTCCCATTAGATGGGCGCATGTGTGTAGCGTCCGTCCTTTAATGAGGGCCGATGAAGGCGGGATTCGCACGGAGTGTGGCAAGACGCACTTCGCGTTCACCGGTGCTTGCGTGGTAGACGCTCCGCGACTCAATCACGACCGCGCCCGAGCTACCCAGACTTCCAGCGTGACTGAAGGCAACCGTCCATATGACCGTCACGCCTTGTTGCTCCCAGATGGCCGAATAAATTCCATCTCCCGCCGTACGGTCTCCGCCGGTCCCGTCATCATGCATCGTCAGGTCCGACAACCCATCATGATCGAGATCATCCAGCAGCAACTGGTTCCACGATGCGGCGCGTTTGGCTTCAAGCCGTGATTCCGCCATCGCCAGCGCGCGAGTGGCCAGCGCGTCTCGACCCAGACTGTTATCGGCGGCCAGGAACGCTCCCATGGCTCCCAGAACACCCATTGATGTCAACGCCATCGCGACCAGCACTTCTGAAAATGTGGCACCCGCGTCGCGGTCATGGAACCTCAGAGTAATCATAAAATGACGACTCGTCCCGTCAGACTCACCGTGACCGTGGTGCGACGATGCTCACGATCGTGTATGACAATAGTGCTGGCGCTGGCGGAGCGGCCGCTCGGATGAAAGAACAGGTCAGTGCCTCCGGTGGGTTCGTCAACCTCGACATGTTTGTCCGCATAGCTATAGACATTCAAAACACTGCCGGCATCAGCGCGACGAACCGAAATCATGCGCTCCGAAATGTCGAACCGGAGAAGCAGACGCTCTCGCCTCGCCATCGCGAGATGTCTGGCCATCCTGAGAGTCGAGGCAATTTCAGCGGCGGCAGTTTGCACCTCTAGGCGCGTATGGAAGTGTTGATAGGCCGGTGCGGCCATGGCTGCCACAATGCCCAGGATCGCCGTCGCGATCAGGATTTCTGCAAGGCTTTTTCCTTCCGACGTTGACAGTCGTGCACCCATTCTCATGCCATCCCGGTCTTCCAAGACCCATGCCATAGAAGCATCGCAGCACTCATTCGCCTAATCCTCCCGACATCAAGGAGATGTACCCATTCCTTGGTCTACGCTGTGAATGAGGATCGAGAGGGAGAGAAATTCGGATACGAGGAGGAGGTCGGACGGATACAGAAACAACGGTCGACCAACGTGTCAGCGATGGATGTTGCGAAGCAGGAGAGATGCCTTGGGGGCGCGAACTAGAACGATGGAGTCAGTAAGCGCTGGTACCAATCCAGTAATGGTTGGGAGAAAAACATGGATATGATCGCGCCCAACACGAGGAAAGGGCCGAACGGAATATATTCATCCCGTTTCATAAATTTCAACGCAATCAGGCTGATCCCGATCACGGAGCCGGTCAGCGACCCGATCAAAATCGTCAAAAGTGCCGGTTTCCACCCCAGAAAGGCCCCAATCATGGCCAACAGTTTAATGTCACCACCGCCCATTCCCTCCTTGCCGAACAGGTAAGGACTGGCCCACGCGAGGGCCCAGAGAATCCCTCCTCCCACGGCAACGCCGAGCAAGGCATTGACCGGACCGACGGGCAATACGGTCGCCGCCCCGAATAGTCCGACGAGAACTCCAGGAACGGTCACGACATTGGGAATGATCTTGTGGGTCAAATCCGTGCCGGTTACGACCAGCAACGCCGAGAACAGAATGCAATAGAGGACGGTTGTCCAGTTGACGCCGAATGTCGCCAGAATGGCCACATATCCGGTCGCATTCGCCGCTTCGACGATCGGATACCGCATCGAGATCGGAGCGCGACAGGCGCGACACCGTCCGAACAGCCAGAGATAGCTCATGACCGGAATGTTGTCATGCCACGCGATGGCCTCAGCACACGTTGGGCAGTGAGAGCCCGGCCAAACGATCGATTCGCCGCGGGGGAGACGATAGATGCACACGTTCAGAAAGCTGCCGATCAAGGCCCCGAACGCTGCCGCCGCCACATACCAGAATGCGTCCGCCATCATGAGGGTCAACGACTTGTCCGTACCGATGAATCCGTACGGGCAATGATTGAATACGTATTTACACTAGGGCCATTGCGCATTGGTTTACATGACCTAGAGGACTTTCTATAATTCTCAACGCTCGTGAATGCTCTCCGGGAGAGCGTTCCAAGCTGCAGTATATCGTAATTGATCTGCGATTAAAGGAGAACCGGAAACATGGCACGCACCGCAAGAGGGAGATCCCGGCCCTCATTGGCCGATCTCGCTCCCCCACCCCGTAAAAAGCGCCCTGAGTCCCTGACCAGCCGAGAGCAGGAGATTCTTGAACTGATCTGGGCCGGATTCAAAAACAAGGAAATCGGCCAGCGGCTCAAAATCAGTGTCAAAACGGTCGAAGCGCACCGCGCAAATATGATGAAGAAGATGCGCGTGTCGAATACCGCGCAATTATTGAAGACGGCCATTCAAGGGAACATGATCAGGGTCCGGTAGCTGGTCTGGCCTCCCGGCGAAGCTGTCGCTGCCGGACGCCTTCAAAGACCGTGACGGCCACGGCTGCCGAAACATTCAACGATTGCACTTTGCCGTGCATGGGGATTCGGATCAGACCGTCGCAGTCTTGCGCGATCCCACGGCGGATCCCTCCGCCCTCTCCGCCGAACACGAAAGCAATCGGTCCGGTCATATCGATGGCGGTGAACACCGATGGTCCGGCCGGCTGCACGCCATAAATCCACAACCCGGCCTCTTTGAGCTCTTCCATGAGCCGGGACAAATTGACGACGCGTGCCACCAGCATATGCTCGAGCGCCCCTGCCGAGGTCTTCGCGACGACGGATGTCAGCCCGGCCGCCCGCCGCTCTGGAATGAATACTCCATGCACCCCTGCCGCTTCAGCGGTCCGGACAATGGCGCCCAAATTATGCGGGTCTTCAACGCCGTCGAGAATGAGGACGAATGGAGGCTCCGCCTTCTGACGAGCCAGTTCGAGGATCTGTTGTGTGCTGTTGTAGGCTTTGGCGGCGACAACGGCAATGACCCCTTGATGGTTGCCCCCGGGAACCAGCCGGTCGAATACAGGAGTCGGCTCAATATGGACGGGAATGTGCTGGGCCTTAGCCTGCTGCACGAGGTCCGCGAACTGGCGATCGGGCCGTTGGACGAGAAGACGTTGGAGTGGGCGGTTGCCTGCACGCAGCGCCTCACGCACGGCATGCAACCCATACAGCAATTCCGGCCGGCTATCGCTTCCAGCGGCTGGTGCCGTCCGGTTTGTCTTCGATGATGATGCCCCGTGCCGCGAGTGATTTCCTGATTTCATCGGCTTTTGCAAAATCCTTGCGCTTTCTGGCTTCATTGCGTTCAGAAAGTTTCGCTTCTATTTCTTCACCCGTAAGCTCTAATTGTCCGGTCTCCGGTTTTATCCCGCGCTCCCATTCGTCTAATTGGAACAATCCCAAGACAGTGCCGAGCTGGCGAAATTCTCGAAGGGCCCGCTGTCTGGCTGCAGTCGAGAGTCCGCGGTTCAGCAGCTTATTGACGTCATTACGAAGTTTTTGAAGCTCAGCAACCGCCATCGGCGTATTCAAGTCATTGTCCATGGCATTTTTGAATGACTCTTTCGCTCGATCCAGCAAGGCTGGAAGATCTTTGTCGCCAGCCGTCTTGCTTTCAGCCTCTCGCAACCTATCAAACAATCCGTAAAATCCTTCCAACGCCTGTTTCGCCTCTTGCAAGGCCTGATCGGAAAAGTCGAGTGGTCCATGGTAATGAGTCGAAATGAGAAAGTATCGTAGGACTTCTCCGGTCACCCGCTCGGACCACCTGGACTTGGCAAAGATCTCCCGGATGGTAAAAAAATTCCCCAGCGACTTCGACATTTTCTCCTGATTGATCTGTACGAAGCCGTTGTGAATCCAGAAATTGGCGAATTCCTTCTCCGTGGCGCCGCAGGATTGCGCGATTTCGTTTTCATGATGGGGGAAGATCAGATCCATACCGCCACCGTGGATGTCGAAGGTGTCCCCTAGATGCTTGATCGACATGGCTGAACATTCGATGTGCCAACCGGGGCGGCCGGCTCCCCAGGGGCTGGGCCATGAAGGTTCTCCCGGCTTGCTGTGTTTCCAGAGGGCAAAATCCATCGGGTGTCGTTTGCGCTCGTCCACGTCGACTCGTGCACCGGCCTGCAGATCTTCTAACTTGCGTTTCGAAAGGCGTCCATAGTCTTTGTACTTCTCCACCTGGAAGTAGACATCGCCGTCTAACGCATAGGCCAAGCCCTTCTTGATGAGCCTGCCGGTCAGTTCGATGATTTCGGTAATGTGCTCGGTGGCTCTCGGCTCTATCGACGCGGGCTTGATGCCTAGCTTTCCCATGTCTTCATAGTAAGCGTCGATATATTTGCTCGTGATCACCTCACAGGGCACGTGCTGTTCGTTCGCGCGCTTGATGATCTTGTCGTCGACGTCGGTAAAATTTTTGACAAAGGTGACCTCATACCCGCTGTATTCCAGATACCGTCGGAGCACGTCGAAGACGAGCGCGCTTCTGGCATGACCGATGTGGCAATAGTCATACACGGTCACACCACAGACGTACATCCGCACCCGTTTCGGCTCGATCGGCCGAAACGCTTCCTGCTTTCCTGTGAGCGTATTAAACAGTGTCAGCATCGCACGCTAGGAGCCGGAGCTGGCAGCCCGCCGAGGCCAATGCGACCAGAGGAAGTATCCCGCAGCCAGCACAAGGCATAAACCGATCACGATGTCGAACTGATGGAAATAGTCCCGGAGCTGTTCCCACCGCTCGCCCATGACCACCCCAATATAAGCGAGGACATAACACCAAGGAAGTGCGCCAATAAAGGTGAAGAGCGCAAAGCGAGGGAAATTCATCCTGGCAATGCCGGCAGGAAGAGAAATGAAGGTCCTCACAACCGGCAACAGACGGCTAAAGAATACGGCGGCTTCTCCATATTTCGCAAACCATCGATCAGCGGTGTCGAGATCCTTACGGGACACAAGCACATAAGGCCCGTAGCGTTCGACAAAGGGACGGCCGCCCCACACGCCGGCGTAATAGGCCACGATCGAGCCGAGGAGATTGCCGGCGGCGCCAGCCAACGTGACGCCGAACATGGTGAATTGTCCGGTCGTCACGAGATAACCGGAAAAGGGCATGATGATCTCGCTCGGGAGGGGAATGCAGGCACTCTCGATGGCCATTGTCACGAGAATGCCGGTATACCCAAGCGTCGAAATCGTATTCACGACGAATCGGCTCAGGATGGTAATGACGGCTTCGATCAGATTACTCATGACCTATCGCCGCGGCTTACGAGCCTTTCGTTCACGACCCCGGCCTCTGATGGACGGCTCCCATGTGCGCAGCTGATCAAGCACCGCGTAATTTGTGCTGTCGAGGTGAAGAGGCGTGAGTGACACGGCGCCTTCGGCAACGGCTTCGTGGTCTGAATCCTTGTTCCTGCTCCATGACACACGCGTCCCCGCGATCCAGAAATACCTCTTGCCATGGGGATCTACTTTCTCGACGATCGGGTTTTCGAACCGTCGACGGCTTAAACATGTCACCCGGACACCCGCCACTGTCTCCAAAGGGCGGCTCGGAACGTTCAGGTTGACGAGCGTTTCTTCTGGGAGTCCTCGCCGCAAGATCAATGTTGCGACGCGCAAGGCGTAATATGCGGCGGTGGCAAAGTAAAACTGGTCCCGCCCCTCCTGCGATACCGCCATCGAGGGAATACCTAAAATCGTCCCTTCGACAGCCGCCGACACGGTCCCCGAGTACAATACGTCATCACCGAGGTTCACGCCCTTGTTGATTCCCGAAACGAGAAGATGCGGCCGTTTTGGCATGATGTTCAACAGGGCGAGGTTCACGCAATCTACGGGTGTCCCGTTCACGACATAGACGCCCTTGTCCATTTCATGAATTCTTAGCGGTTTGTGCAAGGTGACCGCATGGCCGGCTGCGGTGCGTTCGCGGTCTGGCGCCACCACCCACACCTCCCCGAGACGGCGCAAGACCTTGGCGAGAGCCGTCAAACCGGCTGAGTGGATGCCGTCGTCATTGGTCACAAGGATTCGCGGGCGTGGGTCAGGCATAAAAAAAGCTGCTCAGAGGCAGCTCGTGAAAGCACGACGGTATATTGGTCGGGGCGAGCCGATTTGAACGGCCGACCACTCGCACCCCAAGCGAGTACGCTACCGGGCTGCGCCACGCCCCGACGTGTCTTGTATATCTGTGCTGCGATGCCCATTGTCGCCTCGCAGCCTTCTCGATTGCAACCGTTCGCTCGTCATCAAGAATGCGACTCCAGAATTTTGAGAATGGCCTGGAGATTGCCCCGTAACTTTTGCGCCAATTCTTTGGGCTTGACGCGCTGACCCGTCGCTCGCCCGCGGCGGGCCCAATATCGCTTGACTCCCTCGAGCGTGTACCCTTCTTCATAGAGCATGCGTTTGATCTCCAACACCGTCTCGACGTCTTTGCGAACGTAGAGACGTTGATTGCCACGACTTTTCTTAGGCTTAAGAAATGGGAATTGTGATTCCCAGAACCGCAGGACATAAGCAGGAAGCTTCGTGACCTGGCTCACTTCACCGATTTTGTAAAACACTTTACTGCCGAGCCGGGGCTCATTCCCCATGGACCGGTCCTCGTGGCGGGAGTTGTTCCTGGTGTGAAAGTGCTACGAGTTGACGTATTTCTTGAATACTTGACTCGGACGGAAGGTCACAACGCGGCGAGGCGTGATGCCGATTTCTTCGCCGGTCCGTGGATTCCGGCCCTTTCTGGCGCCCTTGCTTCTCACGACAAAGTTGCCGAAACCGGCGATCTTGACGGAATCTCCCTTTTGTAACACGGCCTTTAGCATGTTCAGCACAAGCTCGACGATATCGGCGGCTTCATTTTTTGAAATTCCCACCTGCTTGTAAATTTCATTCGCGATGTCAGCCTTTCGCATGCTCTCCCCCCTTGCGCGACCACGCTGTCTCGTCGAACCGCCGGTGCCTCCCGCGAGCTGGGAGACAGTTTTACCATAAGTTACGTGAGGTTAGATAGGCTGTCAAGGAGAATTCTTGAGTGGGAGAGGCGGCTCTAACGGTCTGATTCCAGAAGTTTGTATTCGATACTGTCGGCCAAGGCCTGCCAGCTGGCCTCCATAATGTTCTCGGAAACGCCCACAGTGCCCCATTTGTCTTTGTGATCGCCCGATTCGATCAACACCCGCACCTTGGACTCGGTGCCTCGATTCGCCGAAAGTACACGCACCTTGTAATCGAGCAATTTCACTTCCCTGAGCTGAGGATAGAACTTTTCCAAGGCCTTACGCAGGGCATGGTCAAGCGCGCTGACGGGGCCGGCGCCTGTGGCTGCGGCCTGCTCGATGACATCCCCTACTTTGACCATGACGGTGGCCTCAGATACAGAGCGGCCATCCTCTTGTTTTTTCTCTACAATAACGCGAAAACCTAACAACTGGAAGGAGGGCTTGTGGGTCCCCATCGCCTTCCGCATGAGCAATTCAAAAGAGCCTTCCGCTCCTTCGAACTGATAGCCCTCGTTCTCCCGCTCCTTTAGAGTTGTCATCAATTCCTGCACCTTGGAGTGATTCTTGTCCAGCTTGATGCCATAGGCTTCGACTTTATCGAGTAGTCCGCTGCGGCCGGCGTAATCCGACACGAGCATCCGCTGGCGATTGCCCACAAGGGAGGGCACGACATGCTCATAGGTCGCCGGGTTCTTGAGCACTGCGTGGATATGCACGCCACCCTTATGCGCAAAGGCTGAATCTCCGACGTAGGGTTGATGCTTATTCGGCATCAAATTGGCAATTTCAGTGACGAACCCCGAGACCTCCTTTAAATGGTTGAGCCGTTCGCCCAACGCTGGACGCTTCATCTTCAATTGGAGATTCGGAATAATTGAACACAGGTTCGCATTGCCGCACCGTTCACCGATGCCGTTAATCGTGCCCTGGACCTGCACCACCCCCATTTCGATGGCGACCAAAGAATTCGCGACCGCCATTTCACAATCGTTATGCGCATGAATGCCGAGAGGCACCGGACATTCATGTTGGACCACGCGGCAAATCTCCTTGATTTCCCAGGGCATCGTGCCGCCGTTGGTATCGCACAAGATCACGCGTTCCGCCCCGGCCTGGACGGCCCGCCTGATGGTCTCAAGCGCATACTCGGGATTCGTTTTATACCCATCAAAAAAATGCTCGGCATCGTAAAACACCTGACGGTGTTTCGACCGAAGATAGGCCACCGAGTCCTCGATGAGGTCAAGGTTCGTCTTCAATGAAATGCCCAGCGCATCCGTCACATGCAAGGACCAGCTCTTTCCGAACAGCGTAATGACCTTGGTCTCCGCCTGGAGGAGCGCTTCAATATTGGCGTCTGTCTGGACCGGGTTACTAGCCTTTCTTGTCGAGCCGAAGGCGACGACGGTCGCCTGCTTCAAGGGGGTTTCCTTAATCATGCGAAAGAATTCAATGTCCTTCGGATTGGCACCCGGCCAACCCCCTTCAATATATTGGACACCAAGTTCGTCCAACCGCTGCGCCACCATCACCTTGTCATCGGCGGAAAAACTGACGTCTTCGGCCTGGGCGCCGTCGCGCAAGGTCGTGTCATAAATCTCTAAATGGGCTGATGTCACTGGTGATGACGCTGAGACCGCCTGGGCCGAAGCTTTGCGAGGGGAGCGTGGTCGTTGTTTGGCCATGGCGGAGAGGGTACCAGGAGGAGGCCGAGCCTGTCGAGGGTCAAATCAGCGCGGCCGTCATCTGCCGGCCGGTGCGCGGTCCAGTCCAAATGCAGCATGGAGGGAGCGCATGGCCAATTCCATGTACTTTTCGTCGATCACGCAGGAAATCTTGATCTCGGACGTGCTGATCATCATGATGTTGACCCCTTCATGGGACAACACGTCGAACATCTTGGCCGCCACACCAGAATGCGAACGCATGCCGACGCCGACCAGTGAGACCTTGGCGATGGCCTCGGTGACGGAGACTGACTTGGCCCCGATCTCCTTGGCCGTCTCCTGGATGATCGGCATGGCCTTTTTGACATCGACGCGTGGAATCGTGAATGAAAAATCAGTCAGGGATTCGTGGCTGACGTTCTGAATGATCATGTCCACCAAGATGTTCGCCTTTGCAACAGGGCCCAACAGGCGCGCGGCAATTCCGGGCTTGTCCGGCACGCCGACAACAGTGATTTTTGCCTGATTGCGGTCGCCGGTAATGCCCGAGACGGCCACGGCTTCCATGTCCGCGTCTTCGCGTGTCACGAGCGTCCCCTTCCCTTCTTTGAAGCTGGAGTTGACCTCCAGCGGCACGTTGTGTTTTGCGGCAAACTCGACCGAACGGCTTTGCAGCACCTTGGCGCCGAGACTCGCCATTTCGAGCATCTCTTCATAAGCAATCTTGTCGATCCGCCTCGCGGTCGGAACGATATTGGGATCCGTCGTATAGACGCCATCCACGTCGGTAAAGATAACGCACCGATCAGCCTTCAAGGCCCCGGCCAGCGCCACCGCGGTCAGGTCAGATCCGCCGCGCCCCAGCGTCGTCACATCGGAGTGCTCATTGATTCCTTGAAACCCGGCGACGACCGGCACCACCCCTCTTTGAAGCGCCTCGCGAATCCGCTCGGCCGCCACTCGGGTGATTCGCGCCTTGGTATGAGCGCTGTCGGTCATGATGCCGACTTGGCGCCCGGTAAACGACCGTGCGTCCACCCCTCGTCCGCGCAATTCCATGGCCAGCAGCGCAATCGTGACTCGTTCGCCGGTCGACAGCAGCATATCCAGTTCCCGCTCATCAGGAAGTGCCGCGACGTCATGGGCCAGCTTCAGCAACCGGTCGGTTTCACCGCTCATGGCCGAGAGCACGACCACCACCCGATTGCCGTCTTTGACCGCTTGCTCGACCCGATCGGCGACGCGATGGATCCGCTCGATTGACCCGACGGAGGTGCCGCCGTATTTTTGGACAATGAGTGCCACGGACTAGGAACCCTTGGCAAAGAGTCGCACGACAAACTTCGTGGCATCGCGCGGGGCAGCAGCCACAGCCTTGGCGTCTGCTTCGGTGAATCGACGCCCTGCGCTCGGAGCCGACTTGGACGACGTATCATGGTAGGCGTAAGGCCAGTGCGCTTCCGCCATATTACGTTGATGCACGCTGCCAGGATCGCTGATCGTCACTAATCTATAGGGCGCCAATGCCGACAACCCGTTCAGGAAAGGGCCGACAAATTCCTTATCGACTTCTTCGATCGCATGCACCTTGGCCTTGACGTCCGGGTCGTACACCACCTCGTCCGGCAGCTCCACATGCACATAGGCAAAGTCCGTCTTCTTCAGTTCATCCAAGGCCACCTGGGCATGTGAACGTAGATCGGCCAAACGGAATGGATCCACCGCCTCGAGGCCGGACACGAGGCCGAGGCCTCGGTGGACATCGCCTGCAGAGACCACCACCCCCGGCACGCCGAACCGCTCCGACAGACTCGGCCGTGGGATGGCCCGGCCCTCGCCCCACAACCAGAAGCAGTTGGCCGGTTTCTGCCCCGCTTCCCGCCGTTCCTCATTCACGGGATGATCGCGCAGAATCATCAGCGAGGCATCCATCAGTTTGCGCAACACGTCGGCCCCGTCGCCTGCCGGCAAGGAGTCGGCGATCGAACGGCCGACCAGCGATTGGGGATCGACACAGACGGCTCGAGGCGTTCCGTTCACCCACACCATCAAATGTCGGTGGCCGGAACCGGGGAAGAATTGAATGATCTCGGAGCCAAGCTGCTCGTTGACGGCGTCGATGAGCTCGCGCGCTTCTTCGGTCGTGATCAGGCCGGCGGTGGCGTCGTCCATGACCACGTTGGCCCCCAGTTTCTTGACCTCTGAGGCTCCCCCCTTCGGACCAGATGGCCCCTCAGGCCTCAACGTCACCATCGTGCAGAGGTAGACAACGTCGTGTTCACCGACTGTGACGCCCAAACTGGCCGCTTCAAGCGGCCCCGGGCCCTGATAATACTTTTTGGGTTCGTACCCGAGAATCGACGTGCCAGTGAGGCCGCTCCCATGACGCCCGTTGTTCAGCGTCACGGTGAGCAGGCCCAGCTCGCTCTGTTCGGCCAATCGATCGAGGTGTGGAGTGCAGGCGGCCTGAAGAGGAGTTTTGCCGGCGAGTTCCTGGCGGGGGTGATCCGACATTCCCTCGGCGTGGAGAATCACATATTTCATCGACGATACACTCGCATCTTATCTCTTACACCTTCAGCAACCGCGCCACGTCCTCCGTCGTCGCTTGGACAGTCTTGGGTTTGACTGAGACGCTGATGGCGGTATCCGCATCCTTCAATCCATGGCCGGTCAAGGTACACACGACCGTCTCGCCCTCGCGGAGGCCGCCTTGCCGGTTCAGCTTCATTACGCCCGCCACCGAAGCCGCCGAGGCCGGTTCGCAGAACACGCCTTCCGTGCCGGCCACCGCCACGTAGGCTTCAAGGATTTCTTCGTCGGTCACGGCATCGATCGCGCCGGATGACTCCTTCATCGCGTCCACGGCCGACTGCCAACTGGCCGGATTACCGATGCGGATCGCGGTGGCGACGGTCTGGGGATTCTCGACGACTCGACCAAGAACGATCGGCGCCGCTCCGGCGGCTTGAAAGCCGATCATCCGGGGCAGTCGCGTCGTTTGATTTGCCGCGCGATATTCCTTGTAGCCCTTCCAATAGGCAGTGATGTTGCCGGCGTTGCCTACGGGCAGCACATGAACCGCCGGCGCATCCCCCAGTTGATCGCACACTTCCATTGCGGCGGTCTTTTGCCCTTCGATGCGGAAAGGGTTGATCGAATTGACGAGTTCGAGATGATGCGCCGCGGACAGCGTTTTCACGATCGACAGCGCCTGATCGAAGTTTCCGTCGATCTGAATCACGGTGGCCTGATGCATCATCGCCTGGGACAGCTTACCCATGGCAATCTTACCGGCGGGGATCAGTACATAGACGGGGAGCCCGGCGCGGGCGCCATAGGCGGCGGCTGAGGCCGAGGTATTGCCGGTGGAGGCGCAGATCACCGCCCGTGCGCCATTCTCAACGGCTTTCGACATCGCCATGGTCATTCCACGGTCTTTGAACGACCCCGTGGGATTGGCGCCTTCAAATTTCAAGTACAGGTCGATGCCGGGGGCAATTTTCTTGGCCAGGCGAGCCGCACGGATCAGGGGGGTGTGGCCTTCGCCAAGCGTGATCACCGGTGTGCGCTCGTTGACCGGGAGAAATTTGCGATATTCCTCGATGACGCCGCGCCAGCGATTCATGGCCTTACTCGTCCTTGCCCTCGATCCGAATCAGGGTGGTGGGCTCGGACATGAATGACATACGATTAATCTGGCTGAGCGCCGTCTGGACGTCACGTTCTCTCGCCGTATGCGTCTTGATGACGATCGGAACCGTCTGTCCTTCCCGCCGGCCTTTCTGCAGCATCGAGGAAATGCTGATGCCGCAGCGTCCCAACTCACCCGCGATCTGCGCCAACACGCCAGGACGATCGATGACCATGAAGCGCAAGTAATACAAGGAGCGTATTTCTTCCATCGGCCGCATGCGGAGAGGACGGCGTTCCTGCGGTTGAAACGACGCGGGGGGCACACGACCGGCTCCACCCTTGAGAAGATTGCGGGCTCCGGCGATGATGTCGCTGACGACGGCACTGCCTGTCGCCATGTCGCCGGCCCCCCGCCCGCTCAGGACCACGTCGCCGACGGCGTCGCCGATCAATTGAATCGCGTTATAGACGCCCTCGACATTTGCCAGCGGTGAATCACCTCCCAGCATGGTCGGATGGACTCTCGCTTCCACATCCCCCTCAACGAGCTTGGCGATCCCCAGCAGCTTGATGGTGTAGCCGAACTCTTTCGCATAAGCAATGTCATGCTCGGTGATATGGGTGATCCCTTCCGTATAGAGATCTTTGAAATTCACCGGTGTCCCAAAACCTACATTCGCCAGAATCGCCAACTTGTGCGCACTGTCAGTACCGGCCACGTCGAACGTGGGGTCGGCTTCAGCATAGCCGGCCTTCTGGGCTTCGACCAACGTCTCTGCGAAACCTTTTCCCTCGTTGGTCATGCGCGACAGGATGTAATTCGACGTGCCGTTGATGATGCCGTAAATGGACTGGATCGAATTGGCGGCCAGCCCTTCCTTCAGGGCATGAATGACGGGAATGCCCCCACCGACGCTCGCCTCAAAGCCCACATCGATGCCTTTGCGAGAGGCGGCGGCAAAGATTTCTTCTCCATGGAGAGCCAGCAGCGCCTTGTTCGCGGTGACGACGGCTTTCCCGGCGGCGATCGCCTCAAGAATCAGGCGTTTGGCGAAGTCATCTCCGCCGACGAGTTCCACCACGATATCCACGGCCGGATCCGACAGCACCTGCTTGGCCTCATTCACGAGGACGCCCGGCGGCAAGGTAATGCCGCGGTCTCGCGTGACGTCGAGATCTGCGACCCGAACGAGTTCGATCGGCACCCCCACCCGGCGGCGAATCAGCGCCGCATTTCTCAATAGAATCTTGACCACGCCGGTGCCGACCGTGCCGAAGCCAACCACGCCGACGCCAACCCGCGACATCATTCTTCTTCTCCTTCGAGCTTCAGGGCCTTCCTGATTCCACGAACGGCCTGGCGGGTTCGGTGCTCATTTTCGACGAGCGCAAAGCGCACATATTCATCGCCGCCCTCCCCGAAGCCGATGCCCGGCGAGACGGCGACTTTCGCTTCTCGCAACAGCAGTTTGGAAAATTCCAGAGAGCCCATGTGCCGATAGGGCAACGGGATCCTGGCCCAGACAAACATCGTCGCCAGCGGCTTGCTCACGTTCCATCCGATCCGGTTCAGACCTCCCACGAGTACGTCACGGCGCTTTTGGTAGCGCTGGACCGTTTCCTTGACGCAGTCCTGGGGACCGTTGAGCGCGATGACGCTCGCGATTTGCAAGGGTTGAAAAATGCCGTAGTCGAGGTAGCTTTTGATTTTGGCCAGCGCTCCGACGACTTCGCGGTTGCCCACACAGAAGCCGACCCGCCAGCCCGGCATATTGTAGGCCTTGGATAACGTGTAAAACTCGACACCGATGTCTTTCGCGCCTGGCACTTGCAGAAAGCTTGGCGCCCTATAGCCATCGAACACCAAGTCCGCATAGGCCAGGTCATGAATCACGATGACGTGGTGCTCCTTTGCAAACGCCACGATTTTCTTGAAGAACTCCATGTCCACGATCGCTGTGGTGGGGTTGTGCGGAAAGTTGATGACCAGAATTTTCGGCCGTGGAAAAGTTTGCCGGTAGACGTGCTGGAGGTCATCGAAAAAATCGCTGTCCTGCCGTAGTTCGATGCCCCGGACTTCTCCCCCCGCAATGATAAAGCTGTACATGTGAATCGGATAGGTGGGAGTGGGAGTGAGCACGACGTCGCCGGGTCCGATCATCGCCAGGGACAGATGGGCCAGACCTTCCTTGGATCCGATCGTCACGATGGCTTCGGTTTCCGGATCAAGTTCGACAGCGTAATTGCGCTGGTACCACGCGGCAATGGCATGGCGCAGTTTGGTAATGCCGCGCGAGGCGGAATACCGATGATTTCTGCCCTTCCGCGCCGCCTCGATCATCTTCTCGACGATGTGATTCGGCGTCGGCTGGTCGGGATTGCCCATCCCGAAGTCGATGATGTCCTCGCCTCGATGCCGCGCTTCCAGTTTGAGGCTTTGGACTTGGGCGAAGACGTAGGGCGGCAGCCGCTTGAGCCGGTAAAAATTATCTGACAATCCCATGACCGTTTGCTGTCGAAACCTTCCAGTCGGGAGGAAGAAACTGTTCTGCCATTGCGATGGAGGCCTATTCTAATTGTCGGGATGCAGCCGAGTCAAATTATCTTGTGATTCTGTGGGGTTCCGCATGTGCCTCGCCTTGCGGATTCTCATTCGCCACTCTGCCACTCGGAACCGCGCTGGAGCCTTGCCCCTCTCAATGGCTTTCTGTTACAAGAGCGGCATCCGCACTGTTGTAGTTCACTTTCGACTTCCTCGTCGCCAGAACCAAGTGGAGGTGTTGTGGCCCGACTCGGTGTGAATGTCGATCACGTCGCCACCTTGCGGCAAGCGCGTGGTGGGAACGATCCCGACCCTCTGGCCGCGGCGCTGTTGGTCGAATTGGCGGGGGCGGACGGCATCGTCGTGCATCTCCGGGAGGACCGCCGCCACATCCAGGATCGCGATCTGCGGTTGTTGCGGGAACTGATCAAGACCAAACTCGACATGGAAATGGCGGCCGATGAGACGATGGCCAAGATTGCCCTCACCATCAAGCCGGATCTAGTGACGCTCGTGCCGGAAAAGCGCCAGGAATTGACGACGGAGGGAGGACTCGACGTCACCACCAACAAGGAGCGCCTGCACCAGGTCATCGCGCTACTCCATGATGGAGGAATCCCCGTCAGCCTCTTTATTGAACCCGATCTCAACCATATTCGAACGGCGCACAAGCTCGCCGCAGACTTCGTCGAACTTCATACGGGGCGTTATGCCAACGCCAAACGCTCGAAAGAAGCGGATGCCGAATTCGAAGCCATCACACAGGCGGCCAAACTTGCGTACAAGCTCGGCATGGGCGTGAATGCCGGCCATGGCCTGAACTATCAAAACGTCAAGCGTTTGACCCATATTTCCGAGATCGTGGAATACAATATCGGCCACAGCATCGTTGCCCGGGCCGTCCTTGTGGGTCTGGACCAAGCCGTCCGTGAGATGAAAGCGCTGCTCAACTGAGTCGAAGTCCCACCTCCCCGTGACGCTGCAGTGATCGTGCGAGCCGCATGATGAAAATCGTGACCGCAACGCAGATGCAGGCCCTGGACCGGCGCACCATTACGGAGGCGCAAGTACCCAGCCTCACGCTAATGGAGCGTGCGGGGAAGGGAACGGCGGAATTCATCGAGCGCCGGTTTGGTCCGCTCGCCGGCAAGCGTGTGACGATTGTATGCGGCAAGGGCAACAACGGTGGCGACGGGCTCGTGGTCGCGAGACTCCTGCGTCAGCGTCGCGCCGTCGTAACGGTGCTCATGCTCGCACTGGCTGCGGAGTTGAGCCGCGACGCTGCCGCCATGTATCGCCGATGGCTCCGCATCGCAGGAAGATCCGCGACGAAGACGTTTCGCTCCGCCGATCACGTCGAAGATCTGCTCACCGGTAGCACGCTCATCGTCGATGCGCTCTTAGGCACGGGCCTGTCAACACCAGTCAGCGGCGCCTATCGAGAAGCCATCAGGTTGATGAATCGAACCGGCAGCCCCATTGTCGCCGTGGACATGCCATCTGGCATCCATGCAGACGACGGAGCCCTGCTGGGCCACGCCATCCGCGCCACGGCCACTGTCACGTTCGGACTTCCGAAGCTCGGCCTGTATCTCGGCGCCGGAATTGATCATGCCGGCGACATTCACGTTGTGGACATCGGAATTCCAGCCGCCTTTGTCGACAAAGTGGACAGCCGCACCCTGTTGATCACCGAGGAAACCGTGAGGGCTGCGCTCCCCTCGCGTCCCGCCTCCTCCCATAAAGGCACATATGGTCATGCGGGAATTCTTGCAGGCTCCGTGGGCAAAACCGGCGCCGCTGCGCTCGCTGCGAAGGCAGCGCTGCGGATCGGCGCCGGCCTGGTGACTGTCGGCGTTCCGGCCAGCGTGAACGATGTGCTCGAGGCGAAACTGCTTGAGGTCATGACGATGCCTCTTCCCGACACGAAGGCGCGCACGCTCGGTCGAGCGAGCTTCGACCGAATCATGGCTTTCATTCAAGCCAGAACTGCGATTGCCATTGGTCCGGGGCTTTCAACGCATCCCGAGACGGTCGAGCTGGTGCAGTCGCTCGTGAAACACCTTGACCGGCCCTCCGTGCTCGACGCGGATGCTCTCAACGCTTTAGCCAGTCGCGCGTCGTTGCTGACGGAGTGCAAGACCCCTCCCATCCTCACGCCTCATCCGGGGGAAATGGCGCGGTTGGAGGTCGGCGCCACGTCCCAGAGCATCAACGCCGATCGTCTTGGCACGGCCAGGCGTTTTGCCCGGGAACGCGGGGTCTTTCTGGTGCTGAAGGGTGCCCGAACCATTGTGGCCAGACCCGATGGTCTACTGATGATTTGCCCGACAGGCAATCCGGGCATGGCAACTGCCGGGACTGGTGACGTGCTCACGGGAATGCTCGTGGGCCTCCTCGCGCAGGGCGTGCCTTCCTGGGAAGCGGCGTGCGCGGCGACCTATTTACATGGTGCAGCAGGTGATCTGGCGGCCCGGCGATTCGGACCAGCCGGCATGATTGCGGGCGACCTCATCGATCACATCCCTTATGCCACTCAGGCGGTCTTTGGCTAAACGAAACACGGACACGACGAGCCGGGATTGGCGGCAGGTCTTGCCCTCGTTGCTGAAGACCGATCAGCTGGGCCGCATTATCGGCTCGGTGCTCAAGGGGGGAGAATTCCTGGCGCTGTCCGGTGCGCTGGGAGCAGGCAAGACGGCACTGGTGCGGGGAATCGCCACGGGACTCGGTGCGTCACCGCAAGCCGTCAGCAGCCCTACGTTCGTGCTCTTGCATGAATATCGCGGCCGCCTCCCCCTCGCCCATATCGATCTGTACCGCCTTCATTCGTTGCAAGAGGTGGAATCAATCGGTCTCGACGACTATCTCTCCGGCCCCACCGTCGTGGCAGTCGAATGGGCTGACAAAGCTCCGGCTATTCTGCCCGGCGACCGCCTTGAAATGCAGTTGCGCCACCGCACCGTTCAGAGTAGAAGTATCACGTTCAGGGCCACTGGCCCGGTGTCTGCTGCCTTGCTGGCTCGCATCAAAACATGTCAGACGCTCCCGACGAGACGTTCCCGCTCAAGGCGGACGCATAAGCTGAAAGGAACATCCGCCTCATGATTCGCCTCATTTTGGTCGGCACGCTGCTCTTATTGTGTCTGGCCTTTTTCCTTCAGAATCAGGAACAGGAGGTCACACTCCGCTATTTCTTCGGATTGTTCGAGGCGTCGACACCGATCTACAAGCCAATCTTGGCGGGATTCGCCATCGGCTTGCTGGTGTCGGTGATCTTGCTGTTTCCGCCCTGGGTCAAGGGCCGTATTGAGCTGCGCCGCAAAACCAAGGCCCTTCAAGAAGCCGAAGTGGATCTGGAACGTCTCCGTCATTCGCTGGAAAAATACACCGGCCGAACGGCTCCGCCAGTGCCCGGAGAAGTGCCCCTGCGAGAAAGCTCCGATGAGTGAGCATGACGACACGCCGTTGATGCGGCAATACCGCGACATCAAACGCGGCTATCCTGAGGCCATTCTCTTTTTCCGCGTTGGCGACTTTTACGAAATGTTTTATGAGGATGCAGAAGCCGCTTCCAAACTGCTGTCCATCGCTCTCACATCCCGCGACAAGTCGAGCACCGCTCCCGTTCCGCTTTGCGGCGTGCCCTACCATGCCGCTCAGGGCTACATTGCCAAACTGTTGAAGGCCGGCCGCACAGTCGCCTTGTGCGAACAGGTGGAAGACCCGAAGATTGCCAAAGGCCTTGTCCGTCGGGAGGTCGTGCGTCTCTACACGCCCGGCACCCTCCTGGACACCGAACTTCTCGATCCAGCTGAGAGCAGCTTCCTTGCCGCCGTTGCGCGAGACGAGCGTAAAGGCTGCTGGGGGCTGGCGGCGCTCGACGCCACGACGGGGGAATTTTGGGTGATGGAACACGACGGCGCGGACCAGCACCTCATCGATGAGGTGGCGCGGCTGCAGCCGAAGGAATTGCTGCACGCAGAGACCGAGGCGATGACCGCATGGCTTCGCTCACAGCTTCAAGGTACCAGAATCTGCGAATGCAAGCCCGGCTGGTTCGATCGGCAGGAAGCGTCCAAGGAGCTGACGAGGCACTTTGGCGTGCACTCCTTGGATGGATTCGGCTGCCATGACCTGACGGCCGGTCTTGGAGCGGCCGGGGCAGTATGGCGGTATTTCCGCGAGACTCAGCCGGCCTCGGCACCGGCCCATGTCCGCCGCTTGTCTCGTCGCAGGAGCACGGAGGCGATGCATCTGGATAGCGCCACCATCCGAAACTTGGAGCTGATACGTCCTTTGGCCCATGCCGATGAAGGGTTCGGCGGCCGGCTACCAACCCTTCTTTCGGTGATCGATCGAACCAGCACGGCGATGGGGAGCCGCTTGCTGCGCGATTGGCTTTTGAGACCGCTGATCGATGCGGACGCACTGCGCACGAGACAGGATGCCGTCGCCGAAATCAAAGAACACATGGCGCTACGCGTGGCCATCCGAACGGCGCTGCGGACCGTCCAGGACATTGCCCGTTTGAGCACCCGTCTGACCTTGAGCCTCGCAGGCCCGCGTGAATTGCTGGCCTTGAAGGATTCCCTGAGGGCGCTTCCTGAGTTACGCGAGTTGCTGGTGCCTTGTCGCTCCCGGCTCCTGGCCGGGCAGCGTGACCAGTGGGATGACTGCCGGGATCTCTCCGATCTGATCGAAGCGGCAATCGATCCAGACGCGCCGTTGGCGCTGCGCGATGGAAACGTCATCAGAGCCGGGTACCATCCCGGCGTCGACGAGCTCCGCAAAGCCCGAGCCGAAGGAAAGGATTGGATCGTGGCGCTCGAGACAAAAGAACGTGAGCGCACCGGCATCGATTCGTTGAAGATCCGCTACAACCAGGTGTTCGGGTACTACATCGAGATCACCAAAGCCAATCTTTCCAAGGTGCCTTCCGACTTCATTCGGAAACAGACGCTGGTGAATGCCGAGCGATTTATGACTCCGGAGCTCAAGGAGTTGGAGGAGCGAGTCGCCGGCGCCGAATCGAAACTGGTCGCCCTGGAGGAACAACTCTTTGTTGAGTTGCGGCAACGGCTTTCGAGAGAGGGGACGCGTCTACAGGCCATGGCCCAGTCACTCGCCCTGATCGATGTCGTGGCCTGCTTGGCCGAAACAGCGGCTCTCAATCGCTATGTCCGTCCGACACTTGATGAATCGGGCACGCTTCGCATTCTCGATGGCCGACATCCTGTCGTCGAACAGCTCAGCTGCGACATGACGTTTGTGCCTAACGATACCCTTCTGGACGATCAACAGAACCGGTTGGTGATCTTGACCGGCCCGAACATGGCGGGCAAGAGCACCTACTTGCGGCAGGTCGCGCTCATCGTGCTGCTCGCTCAAATTGGAAGCTTCGTTCCCGCCGCAGAAGCTCATGTCGGACTCGTGGACCGGATTTTCACCCGGGTTGGAGCGTCCGACAACCTTGCCGCGGGCCAAAGCACGTTTATGGTCGAAATGGTCGAGAGCGCGCAGATCCTGAACTGTGCGACCCAGCACAGCCTGATCCTCCTGGATGAAATCGGACGAGGGACCAGCACCTACGATGGATTGAGCATCGCTTGGGCTATCGCGGAGTACATTCACGATCGACAGCGCTTGGGCGCGCGGACACTGTTTGCCACGCATTATCACGAAATGACGCAATTGGAATCGCTGCGGGAAGGCATTCGCAACTATCGGGTCGCGGTGCAAGAACGTGATGGCGATGTGGTGTTTCTCAGGAAGATCGTTCCGGGCGGAGCCGACCGGAGCTACGGCATCCACGTGGCAAAACTGGCAGGCCTCCCCGCCATTGTGGTCGCCCGCGCGCAGGAGGTATTGGCGCAATTGGAGAAGTCAAACACAGACCTGAAGACTCAAGACGAGCCCGCTCGTGCGACGCTTCCCCATCCGCATCCGCTCATCGATGAAGTCAGGCAAATCGACCTGTTCTCCATGACGCCGCTCGATGCACTCAACCGCCTGGCCGACCTTCAAAAGCGCGCCGCCGATTCGCATTGAGATAGAACCACGAGCTGTTCAAAAAAGCCTTGTTTTCACTCGCCCGCCCTGGCGCCGACACGACGCCATTTCCCAGGTAAGGCCGCAGCGAGGGAGTATTTGCCATGCGGGAACGCAGCCCGGTGAAAGGCGCGTCTTGGCGCACCGGGTTGGGTGGGTGAGAAAGCCGGTTTTTTCAACAGCCTACGGATAAAGAAAAAGGCGGTAGCTCATAGAGCTACCGCCTTCTCACACACCGTCCTGAATGAACGAACGCGTTACTTACCCATGTTGTACTTGGCCGTCCAGGGGATTAGGCCGCCGAGCGGCTTTTTGTCCGGCGTCAACACGTCGTACTGCATCGGCATCTGCGCACCATCCGGCGTCTTTGGCGAGGTATTCAATTGCTGCTTGGCTGCATAGCAAGCTGGGTCCATCTCATTCTTACCCACACATTCCTTGAGCCGAAGCGCCGAAATGCTCATCGTCTTCCCGGGGCTACCCGCATTTTCAGGCAGCTTCTTGACCGACGTAATCACGCGGTGATTCTGCTCCGTTTCGACCGCCGTGAACTCGATCAAATCCGTCGTGCTGCCGGGAGGCACTTCCTTGGCCGCGGCCGGGCCTGCATGAGGCCGCCCCATCTTCTTCAATTCTTCCCAAGCACCCTTGTCTGCGTAAAACTTGAGATTTTTGCCCGGATGGACCTTTTGCCAGAACAGCCCGCTTTCCGCATTCCCGCCGAAGACGGCAATGTTGATCCAGACGGCTTCATCATAATGGTCGAGGACGATCACACGACCCTGGAGGGTCGTTGGCTTGCTCATATCTCCCCACTCGAAACGCTCCTGAAACGCTTCGATGGCCAAAGCGGTGGAGGCAATGGACACCACCAGCGCGACGGCGGCCGCGAGGGCCCAGCCTTTCGTATGAAACTTCATAATCGCATCCTCCTTCAACAGCATGAAAGAAAGAATGATTTTCGCCGAAGTCGATTACTTCAGCACTTTAAATCCGGTGATCGTCCGGCCATCCAGGCTCACTTCC
>DATIGH010000102.1:0-29590 GCA_035454845.1 Nitrospira sp. | reverse complement strand
TGCCGCGGCCTTGAGCACGAGAGAGGGAACAGGCGTATCGCACACACCTTGTGCCAGGTTGAGCCCTCCAGCCGCCACGCAGGCCTGGGTCATCGCACGGATTTCAGAATGGCCTAACTCCGCCATTCGTTGATTGATCTTTAAAGAACCCATCACCTGCCTCTCGTGCAACCGTTGTCGCAGAGCAGTGGTAAACTCGTCAAGCCGGTACTCCCCCTTCTGAGCCCTTCGCCCATACCTTACGTATTTAATCTGATCGTGTTAAAGTGGCTTGGTAGTTCCTTCGAGGTAACGCTCTTAGGGAATGTTTTGGCAAATCAACGCTCTATACTTAGATTCAGGCCTCGTGTCTTTCCCGGTGATAAGGAACGCTGAGAGTCACTGTCATGAGTAAGTCGACGCCGGAAGATGCACAACCGTTCGAGCGGCGGGGTCGTCGACTGACGATGAATCGTCGTCTCTTCTTTTTTGGCGACGAGGAATTCGAGGGCGAAGCCGCGATCCTCGATATTTCCACGAACGGCTGCAAGGCGACATCCCTCACCGAGGTGAAAGTCGGCTTATCCCTGAAATTGTCGCTGTTTCTTCAAGACCAACAGTGGCCATTACGGATCGACCAAGCGGTGGTCCGATGGGTAGATGGCCAATGCTTCGGGTTGGAATTTATCGGGATCAGGCCAGCCCAGCGGGAACGTCTGCGGTCGATGGTGATGAAAGCCAAGCTCTAGATTCGCGACGCATGCGCCGTGAGTCACTCCGACCCGGCAGGGAGTTCCCCGGTTTTTCCTGAAACCTCTTCGGCGGGACACGCAGCTGGTGGTAGTGCCGCAGGACCTTCCGGACATACAGGCGAGTCTCTCTGATCCTGGGCACCTGATGCCCTTTGACGCGCTGCACGCCGGCATTATACGCAGCCAACGCAAGCTTCAGATCGCCTCGGTAGAGATTGAGGAGATACCGGAGCTGCTTGGCGCCGCCGCGTATGTTCTCGATCGAATCATGGACGTTCGCCACACGCAAGGTCGCCGCCGTGTCGGGAGTCAGCTGCATGAGCCCGACCGCTCCCTTTTTTGAAACGACATGCTGACGAAAATCCGACTCGGCTTTGATGACCGCGCGCAACAAGGCAGGGTCGAGACGGTAACGTTTGGCATAGAAGACGATCGCCCGCCGTATGTCCTGTTTTGAGTAGTGGAGAGGGTTCTCGGCCTCGGAGGTCGTCGTGATCGGCACCAGGACCACCGTCAGCAGGGCCAGAACGCCGATGCCACCCACGCGCGCTGCCCGTCGAAAAATAGGAGTAGCAGACCAGTTCATCCCTCATAGACAAGTCAACATCCATGCCGAGATTGGCCTCGCGCAAGACATTGAAACATGAGGGGAAGATCCGTTGATCCCTGTGGGCTGAACCGCACAGGACTGTGCAAAAAGCGTCTCAACTGCCCCAAAGAGATTCCAGACGCTGTGCCCGCCCGCACGTGAACTTGTAATATTTGTAGCGGATGGGATTTTTTTTGTAGAAATCCTGATGATACTCCTCGGCCGGATAGAATTCGGAGGCCGCTGTCAGCTGGGTGACGATTGGAGTTGAAAACCGCTTGGATTGTTCGATGGCTCGCTTCGAGTCTTCTGCCGCACGCCTCTCGTCTTCCCCTTGATAAAATATCGCCGCCCGATACTGATTCCCATGATCGCAAAATTGGGCATTAGGAGTGATGGGATCTACATTCCGCCAGAACGCTTCCAACAACTGCGTATAGGTCACTTTCGCCGGGTCATAGCGGACCTCGACCGATTCGGCATGTCCGGTCTGTCCGGCCGAGACTTGTTCGTAACTCGGATTCTTGACCGAGCCGCCCATATACCCAGATACGACGTCGAGAACACCGTCGAGCTTCTCGAAAGCTTCCTCCATGCACCAAAAGCACCCGCCCGCAAAGTAGGCCTTGGCAGCCGTGCCAGATGTCGCTGTTGGCTGTTCCGCATACACCTGAGGGCCGGCTGCCAACAGTATGGCCACCAGCCAGAGGGTGGTCGTGCATCGCGTGGTCATGGTTCTCCTCCTGCGCACAATTGTGGTCGAGTCCTAGATATTCTACGGTGATGATAGGCCAGTGGATGGCTCTCGCACATGCGCTAATATCCATGCCAGGGTTCAAGCGCGCGCAGGTCGGCGACCTCTCCCTCGTCGAAACGCTTCAAAATGGCATTGATCGCGTCTTCCGGAGTTTCCACGCTGGAAATGAAGCGGCCGCCTAAATTCTTGAAAAATTTCTCTTCCACGGGCGTCGCTCCGAGCAGGACGACGTGTTTCCCGGCTTTGAGCGCTAAGGCCACTTCCGACACGGTGCCAGAGCCTCCCAGTCCGCAGGCGACGATCACCTGGCTCGACAGGACGCACACGTTGTTTCTGGCATTCCCCATCTCCGTGATAATCGCCACATCGACATACTTGGAAATTTTATCTTTCGTCGTCGGCAATACGCCGACAGTCAAGCTCCGCGGAACCTTCTTGGCCCCCTGACTCGCAGCATGCATGACACCCACAGCACGCCCACCCGTAAGAAGTACCCACTCACGCCGGGCAATGAGTTCGCCGAGCGCACGTGCATTTTCCACATCTTTTCTTCTGGCCTTGGATGGCCCCATCACGCCGACGACGTATCGCACCTGATGCCCCCGTGCCCCGGAACGTGCGGTGATTGTAGCCGGTTCCACGCCGCAATTGTCAAAAAGCTGCCGACCTCAACATATGAACGCACGGAATTCTATCGACAGGATCACACGGTCAAAATCGCGAGGCAGCCAGCGTGACGTCGGCATGCGCCCAGGCCTTCTCGAACCGCCTGGAGATCTCGGCAGCTTCGTCATCCTTTCGCTGGACCTTCAGGCTTTGAAGGAGACCGAAGAGTCCCCATCCGTTTTCCGGATTCCATGTGAGATCCGCCCGGTATTCGGTTTCGGCCTCCTGCGCGCGACCTGCGAGCAGCAACGCAGGGCCGAGATAGTGACGGATCGGAAGCGACCAGTGCGGCGGTTCCGCGCCCTGCAAGGAGTCTTCGATTTTGGTGGCCTCTCTCAGCGTCTTTATGGCTTCGTCATGGCGCCGGCGCTGGGAGGCGATTTGACCAGCCAGCAGACGCTCGGCGATCTTGAGAAGGTCCCGCTCGAACTTGTCTTGCTGATTTCTGCTTCGCCTAAATTGTTTCGTGAGCGTCATCAGCGCATGGCGTTCGCCGTCCGCTCCGGGCAGGCGCCCAGTCGCGACCAACGCCATGCCTCGACCCAACCGCCAGGCCCCTTCAAACAACCGAAGGCCTTTGGGGGGCGGTGGTTCTCGCAACAGGTCTTCCCAACGTCCAAACCTGATCCAGGTGAATAGTTTTGTCGTGAGGTAGGGTTCTTTGCTCCGGTTGCTCCTCGCCTCTTCATCCGTAATCGTCCCCATGAGTGCCGTCGCTGCCCGCAGGGCCTCTGCACTGCGTCCTTCCATCAAGAGCGAAAACCACATGAAATGAAGATTGTGGCTGTAGTAGCCGTCCGAATAGTCCCCTTTGAGATGTGCCCCAATCAAATACCGTTCATCGGCATGAGCCGCTTCGGCATTGCGCTCCGAGGATTGATGGTACATGCCGAGACGCACGTAGATGTGGGCCGGCATGTGGACCAAATGGCCGGCCCCGGGCATGAGACCTGGTAAGCGATCGGCACAAGCCAACGCCCGCTGCGGCTCACGTGAGGCTTCGACGGCATGGATGTAATAATGACAGGCTCCGGGATGGTCAGGATGTTTTTCGATGACCGCCTCAAGAGTCGAAACGATCTCTTGCGTGCCGCGCTTGGGTGCTCCTTCCGCGGTCCAAAAGTCCCAGGGCCGGAGAATCATCATGGCCTCGGCAAACAACACCCCAGCGTCCGGGTCATCTGGATAGGCCTTCCATACCACGCGCATGGCCTCGGCGTAGGCCTTGTCTAGGGAGGCTCGGGACGCGCGCAATGACCCGAGGTAGCGTTTGGTCAGTGCCTCGATGTAGGCCCGCTCGGCTGCATCGGCCGCGGAAAGACGGGCTTTCGCCTGTTTGATCGCCTCCACCGCCCGTCGACCGTCTTCCTTTGACATGGCGGCATTGATATTCGGCCCTAGAGCCAGCGCGATCCCCCAATGAGGCATAGGCGCCTTCGGATCGTGTTTGGCCGCCTCCTCAAACGCGCGAATGGCTTCTTCATGATTAAACGCGTAGACCAGCCTCAAACCCTGGTCAAAATACCGCTGCGCCAGGTCCGAATCGGTGCTGATCGGATGATGCAGTGTGCCGAGGTTGTCATAGAGCGGGGGCGGCACCGCCTGAGCGGCGTCGGCGGCAGCTCCACACAGGAGCAACACACAGCTTACGGCACACAGGACAGTTCTTGCCCACCACTCACGCTCACTCGACATATGGGCGCCTCAAAATCTCGTGACGCTGGAAAAGTGAAAATCTCGAAGGATCATCGCGGGGACCAGCATTTTGCCGGTCTCGGACGTGACGGCTTCCACGGGCTCCGTACAGGCCTCCACGTGTTTGAACACGCGTAATGGGCTCTCGTGGAAGCGAAAATTCCGCACCGCCGAAGTAATCTGGCCGTCTTCAACGAGAAACGTGCCGTCTCGCGTCATGCCTGTCAATGTCAGGTCGGTCGGATTCACGGTGCGGATATACCAAAAATTGGTCACCAGGATGGCCCGTTCACACTGCTTGATGAGGTCCTGCGCTTTGCCTGCGGCCGGTCGCGAGGCGGACAGGTAGGGTGCCTCCAGCGTGGCGATGCGTTTGATCTTTTGCTGCTTGGCGGTGAACCGGTCATAGGCCAGCTGTTTCAACACCCCCTTGTCGATCCACAATGCGTCTTCGCTTGGCAATCCCTCGTGCGTAAAGCCGGTGCCGAGCAGATCGGCATGGCCGGGAAGGTTTTGGAGCGTCAGCCGTTCGTCAACGATCGGGCGGCCGAGTTGCCCGGCGAAGGGACTGGTGCCTTTCTCATAGGATTTTGCATCGAGGGTCCACAACATCCAGCTCCACAACCCGGCCACCGCCGCCGGCTCGAGAATGACGGGATAGCGTCCGGGCGCTAGCTCTTGAACCTCGCGGCTGCGTTTCGCCTTGCTGATGGCGGATAACGTCCGGTCTTGGATCTTGAGGTGATCGAGCGAGCGGTGCGCCGCCGCGCTCCAGCCGGTGGCATCTTCTGCCTGCACCGTGAGACTAAACCGCGCTTCCGTGCGTTCTTCGTGGCCAAAGAGACCGTTGCTCGCTGCAATGCCCACCGAAGCGACGGAAGAGGAGACGATGCCGGCGGCCTGAAGATTCTCGATCCTGCATTGTCCGATCGCCTCGTTGGCATACTCCAGCCGCCGAGAGGGACCGGCGGCCGCCGTCTCGGGCCGGCTGGTCAATGGCGTCGGAAAGACCTGCGGCTCGGGAGGCGGGAGATATTCCGGATCTTCCGGAGAAACTCGTGCGAGGCGTTCAGCGCGGGCCAGCGTCTCCTGAATCGCTCCGGCCGAAAACTCTGTCGTGGAGGCGGCACCTCGCCGGTTGCCAAATGCCACCGTGACCGTAATCGTTCCCCGTCGGGTATCGACGTTTTGAATGATGCGGCTGTTGGCGAAGCGCGTCGTCCCGGTGTGCACGTCGTGGAGATTGACGACCGTGTGGTCGGCTCCGGATCGTTTCAGCACGAGATCGGCCAGAAATCGAAATTCGTCGGCATTCGTTAACTTCGGCCAGCTCTTGACGTGGACGGTGCTCAATGCGGTTATCCTTTGATGACGGCGACGCGCCGAAAGCGTGCGTGCGATGCGGCGTGCGTCATCCACCCGGACTGGCCAGGCTGGCCCTTGCCGCACGTAATAAAGCCGTAGCGGCGGCGATACCGATGGTCGGCGACGCCGTCGCAGCTGTTCCAGAACTCGGGCGTGATCCCATGATAGATCACGTCGCGCAGCATGGTGGTGCGCTTGCCGTTTTCGATCAACCAAAAGGCGTCGCCGCCGAACTGGAAGTTGTATCGCCGTTGATCGATGCTGTAGGAGCCGTGGCCTTCGATATAGATCCCGCGTTTTACGTCGGCCAGGAGATCGTCCAGCGAAGCGGAGCCGGGCTCCAGTCCGATATTGGCGATGCGCACGATCGGAACACTGCCCCAGCTATCCGCCCTGTTCGATCCCCGTGACCTCGTCTCGCCAATTTTCGCGGCGACCTCGCGGTTGGTGCAATAGCCGACGAAGAGGCCTTCCCGGACGATGTCCCAGCGTTGGCACGCCACGCCGTCATCATCGTAGCCGGTGGCAGCCAGAGTTTCCGGCTCCGTGTTGTCTGCGACCAGATTCACGTGGCGAGATCCATATCGAAAGGTGCCGCGTTTCTCAGGGGTGAGGAAACTGGTCCCGGCATAGTTCGCTTCGTAGCCGAGCGCGCGGTCGAGCTCGCTGGGATGACCGCAAGACTCGTGCATGGTTAAAGCGAGATGCTCGGGATCCAACACGAGATCATAGAGCCCCGGCCGGACCGCGGGCGCTTTGACCTTTTCAACCGCCTGTGACGCGATCCTCGGCGCATGCGCCAGAAAGTTCGCCGCCTCGATCAGCTCGTACCCGGTACGTAGATGCGGAGTGGCGAAACTGCGCGACGCGAAGCGACCATCGTGCCGGGCCGTGGCCGTAAATTCTCCCTGCACGGCCATTAAATCGAATTCAAGTCTGGTTCCTTCCGTCGACACGAATAGTTTGCTATCGCGCCGCGCCCAGAGGCTGGCGCTGCTACGCACGACCTCCGGCTGGCGTTGCACATAGTCCATCACTTCGCGCAACAGCGTCGTCTTCTGCTCGAGCGGGACGGTGAAGGGGTCGATCCGCCATGGAGTGACCACGTGATCCCGGTGGACCGGTTCATCGACCAGTCGCGCTTTTTCGTTCGCGAGAGAAGCTGACCCACGGGCGATGTCGACGGCCAAGTCAGCCACGCGGGGGACTTCCTCCAGCGACAGAACTGAGCTGGCGGCAAACCCCCACCCCCCATGGTAGAGCACCCGGACGCCGAATCCGCTGTCTTCGACGTCGCGGATGGAGGCAATGCGTCGATCTTCTCCACTAATCGTTTGGCTCATGCTCTTGAGGAAGCGGACATCGCCGTATTCGGCACCGGACGCCGCCACGCGCTGCAATGCCAAATCAACCATGTCATCCGCACGCATGAAAGGCATCGTGGCTTCATCCTGCCAAAGTCCCGGAAGCCATTCAACTTGGAATTCTCGCCGTCTTTACCGTAGCATGGCCGCCATGTCGCTCGTGTCACAGACAGCGCGCCAGCGCATGGTCGATCTCTTAACCGGCTCCCGCCTGTCTTCCTACCAACTTGCGCAACTCCTTGGCCTTTCGGAGCGACAGGTCGAGGATCACCTTGTACACGTCGTGAAGACCGTCGCACGGGATCGAAGCAGACGATTCGTTCTCGAACCGTCCGACTGTCAGAGCTGCGGCTTTGTCTTTCGCGATCGCACGAAGCTCACCCGACCAAGCCGATGCCCCCGCTGCCGAAGCGAAAGCATCACGGCTCCCCGCTACGGCATCGAGCCCCGCGCATAACGCCCCTCTCCACTGCCCGTTTCCAGCATTTGCTTGGGAGACGCCGGTGAGTCGGGCTAAAGTGGCACTGGGACACTCCCAGATGGATATTCGATCCCTAGCACCTTCGCCCCGGTTTTTAGCCGATCTGCGCCACGATCTCTTGGCCTCGGTCGTGGTGTTCTTGGTTGCGCTGCCGCTCTGCATTGGCATCACCATCGCCTCAGGCGCCCCCACCGGCGCCGGTATTGTGACTGGCATCGTGGCTGGTCTCGTCGTCGGATGGCTCGCCGGGTGTCCGCTGCAGGTCAGCGGACCGGCGGCCGGCTTGACGGTGATCGTTTACGAACTGATCCGGGAACAGGGACTGGAAATCTTCGGTGTGATCGTCATCGCCGCCGGCTTCTTCCAGATTCTTTGGTCATGGCTCCAGCTTGGACAGTGGTTTCGCGCCGTCTCGCCCGCCGTCATTCACGGCATGCTGGCCGGCATCGGCGCCCTCATCTTCGCCAGCCAGTTTCACATCATGATCGACGATTTACCCAAAGGGTCCGGCCTGGAGAACATGCTCTCCCTGCCCGCCGCGGTCTGGAAGGGTCTGCTCGAGGACGGCAGCACGCCGATGAATCACCACCTGGCCGCCCGCATCGGCGTCCTGACGATCGGGACGATGGTGGTCTGGAATCTGCTCCTCCCCAAGCGGTTTCATGTGATGCCGGCGGTGTTGATGGGCGTCTCTGTCGCGACCGCGGTGTCTGTGTTCCTCGATGTTCCCATTCAGCGCATCGAGGTGCAAGATAATCTGCTTGCCATCATTCATGTTCCCTCGTTCCAGAGCCTCTCGCATCTCTTTGACACCGAGATCTTGGCTGAAGCCCTCGGCTTGGCGTTCATCGCCAGCGTCGAAACGCTGTTGTCCGCTTCGGCAGTCGATCAGCTGCACACCGGCCCACGAACACGGTACAACCGCGAATTGTTGGCGCAGGGCGTCGGCAACATGATTTGTGGATTTCTCGGATCATTGCCGATGACGGGCGTCATCGTTCGCAGTTCCGCCAATGTGGAGGCGGGCGCCAAGACGAGAGCGTCGGCCATCTTCCATGGAGTCTGGTTGCTGATCTTTGTGTCGTTTTTGCCCTCGCTGCTCCGGTTTATCCCCACCGCCAGCCTGGGTGCCGTGTTGGTGTACACCGGCTACAAGCTCATGAACTTCAGCATCCTCCCCGAATTGAAGAAGCACGGACGTGGAGAAGTGGTCATCTTCTTTGCCACCATGGGTACCATTGTGTTCGTCAATTTGCTGACGGGCGTGGTGTTCGGTTTGGTCCTCGCACTGGCCAAGCTGCTGTATACGACGCAGAATCTCGAAAGCTTCTTTGCCCACGATTCCGCCACGGGGAAACTCACGCTTCATCTCCAAGGCATTGCGACATTCGTGAGTCTCCCGCGGCTGGCCTCCACCCTCGAGACGGCGCCGCCGTACGCAGAGATTTGCGTCGATATGACGTCGTTACGGCACATTGACCACGCGTGCCTGAACCTCCTCCAGGGCTGGCAGCTGCAGCACGAAGCCAACCATGGTAGAGTCGATGTGGATTGGGACAAGCTGCGCGGCGCCTCCTATGTGGGCAGGCGGAGCGTCCGACAGGCCTCCTGGTGGCACAAATGGCTGGAATAGCCGACATGTCTCTCCGCAATTTGACCAACGCAGCCGTGCTCCTATCCCTTCTGCTCGTCGGCTGCAGCGGCGACAAAGCCAAGGAACTGCTCGACACGGCTGAGTTCGAGGAGCGACAAATGAACGTCCCTCATGCCAAGCAGCTCTATGAAGAAGTGATCCGCTTGTATCCCTCGAGCCCCCAAGCGCAAACGGCCCGCGAGCGGCTTGCCAAGCTCAATGCCGGCTGATCGGCCGCTTCGGCCACCACGGCACAAATGCATTGGTCGTCTGCTGGTATTCCCGATAGTCGTCGCCCTTGGTTTCTAAGGCCCGCCGTTCCGCCCAGGGAATGCCCGTCACCTTTAAGAGCGCCCACCCCATCCCCACTGGACCGATCAGTGTCAACGGCCAGCCCGGAGCCCCCAACGCCATGACGACATAGGCCCACCAGTGAAGCCATTCAAAAAAATAATTGGGATGTCGTGACAGATACCAGAGGCCCTCGCGACAGACCCGGTCGCGATTCCAAGACCGCCTTCGAAAGCGTGAAAGCTGCACATCGGCGACGGCTTCACCCACAATGGCTCCCACCCCGATGAGCACGCCCGCCAGTTCGGCAAGACCGAAGGGTGGCCTGGGATTCTGCATGACGACGAGAAACGGTAGAGAAAACGCCGTCACGGCGGCCGCTTGCAGCTGAAAGTAGCCGAGCATCCTCCAGCGCTCCTGCGTCCCCCACCTCCGGCGCAACGCCTGGTAGCGAGCGTCCTCTGCTTTGCCGATCACACGGTTCATGAGCAAGAACAATCCGAGCCGACCCGCATAGAGGCACACCATCACCATGACCAACAGCTTGCGTTCCGTCTCTCCCGACGCCTGCCCGGTATACCAGAGCACCACCGCAATCAATCCGATGCAAAATCCGACGTCCGCGATCGACGCATTGCGGACGAGCAGCTGTACGGCCCAGAGCCCAAGCATGAACAGGACCAAGGCCCCGTATCCAACGAGGACGAGTGAGAGCGGATCAGCGGTCATGCGCCGGGTAATCCCACAGATCATCTCCGCGATGTGTTCGATCGGCGAGCCAGGATCGGAATCCCGGGATGGGAAAGGAAAGCCGTTGTTGGATCTTGTCGCACGCCAATGAAAGGTCGATCGGCCTGGGAGCACCGGGATGGTTGCGCGAGGAACCCCTGATCAATCGTCCTCGAAGTTCGGGATACCAAGGAACGAGCAACTCACCGATCTCCCAACGCGAAAGGCGCTCGCGACCTCCGAGATGATAGAGACCGGGTACGTCTTGCTGGGCGAGTTCCCACAGGGCGCGAGCAATCACCCCGGCCGGAAGTGGGCAACGGAACTCGTCGGCATACAACGTGACGTCTTTCCCGGCCTTGGCTGCCCGGGACATATCTTCGACGAAACTCCGATCGCCACCGTCAGAAGTTCCGGCAGTCAATACAATGCGGACAACAGTGTGGGCCGGGTTGTGCAGCACCGCCCGCTCGGCCTCAAGTTTCGTGCGTCCGTACACATTGATGGGATTCGGCTCAGCAGACTCGTCATACCACCCGGTTGAGCCGTCAAAGACTTCGCCGCTCGAGAGAAAGATAAACCGGGTGTCTCGAGCGAGCTGTGAAAGCAGGCTGGTGGCACCCACATTGATGCGTCTGGCGCTCTCAGGATCTCGTTCACAATCCTTCGTCCGACTGAGCGCTGCACAATGAATGATGAGATCCGGATGGTACCGGTGAACTGTGGAGGAGACGGAGGACTGGTCGGTGAGATCGAGCTGGCTCCGTGTGATGCCCTCGACGGTCCACGTTGGCGCCCAGCGTGGAGCCGATCTCACCAGGTACTGGCCGATCAGCCCCGCCGCTCCGGTGATGATCGCAACGGGTGCCATGTCAGTCTCGCCAAGCCCTTGTCAGTAAAGCCATTACGCGCGACGGGCCAGGCATCGATCGCAGTGAATATGTAAACACCTCGAGGCATGCGAGAGCGCCGCCTTGTGACGTTTCCTACAGTCCCGACTATTGGCGCGTGAGTTTCCGATAGCGGATCCGATGAGGCTGATCGGCTTCCTTGCCCAGACGTTTTTTACGGTCAGCCTCATAGTCGCTATAGTTGCCCTCGAACCAGACCACTTTGCTGTCGCCTTCGAACGCCAGGATGTGCGTCGCAATACGGTCGAGAAACCACCGATCGTGGCTGCTGATGACCGCACAGCCGGCAAAATTTTCGAGCCCTTCTTCGAGCGCGCGCAGCGTATTGACGTCGAGGTCGTTCGTGGGCTCATCCAGGATGATCAGGTTGGCACCTTCCTTGAGCATGCGCGCCAGGTGCACGCGGTTGCGTTCTCCGCCCGAAAGGTCCTTGACTTTTTTCTGTTGATCCGTACCCGCGAAATTGAATCGCGCACAATAGCCTCGCGCATTCACCTCGACCTTGCCGAGTTTGACGGCTTCCTGCCCGTCGGCAATCACTTCATAGACGGTCTTGTTGCCGTCGAGGCTGCGGTCCTGATCCACATAGCCCAGCTTGACGGTTTCGCCGATCCTGATCGACCCGCTGTCAGGTTTCTCTTTGCCGATGATCATTCTGAAGAGCGTGGTTTTTCCGGCGCCGTTTGGACCAATGACGCCGACGATCCCGCCCTTCGGCAGGTCAAAACTGACGTTTTCATAGAGAAGCTTGTCACCAAAGCCTTTCGTGACGCCCTTCGCCTGCACCACGACGTCCCCCAGACGCGGACCGGGGGGAATATAGATTTCCAGGTCCTCGGTGCGTTGCTCCTGCTTCTGATTGACGAGTTCTTCATAGCGGGTCAGCCTGGCTTTTCCCTTCGACTGTCGGGCCTTGGGCGACATGCGGATCCACTCCAACTCATGCTCCAGCGTCTTTCTCCGTTTCGACTCCGTCTTTTCTTCTTGGGCCAGCCGTTCCTGCTTCTGCTCCAACCAGGAGGAATAGTTCCCTTGAAACGGAATACCGTGACCGCGGTCGAGTTCCAGAATCCAACCGGCGACATTGTCGAGAAAGTACCGATCGTGCGTGACCGCGATCACCGTGCCCTTGTATTGCTGGAGATGCTGCTCGAGCCACTGGACAGACTCGGCGTCGAGATGGTTGGTCGGCTCGTCGAGCAGCAGAATGTCCGGCTCTTGAATCATCAACCGGCACAGGGCGACGCGTCGTTTCTCTCCCCCCGAGAGCGTGACAATTTTCTGATCGGCGGGCGGGCAGCGAAGCGCGTCCATGGCAATCTCAAGCTCGCTCTCGAGTTCCCAGCCGTTCGCCGCTTCGATCTTCTCTTGGAGCTGTGCCTGCTTATCCAGGAGCTTTTCCATTTCGTCCGGCGATGACTCGCCGATGCTGTTGCTGACCGCTTCATACTCCTTGAGCAGAGTTATGAGCTCGTGCTTGCCTTCTTCGACCACCTCTTTGACCGTCTTGTTCGGATCCAGTTGCGGCTCTTGCTCGAGCAAGCCGATGCTGTAGCCTTTGGAGCGGGAGATTTCCCCGGTAAAGTTCTGATCGACGCCCGCGATGATTTTGAGGAGGCTGCTCTTCCCCGATCCATTCAGTCCCAGCACGCCGATTTTGGCCCCGTAATAGAAGCCGAGATAGATCTCGCGCAGTACCTGCTTTTTCGGCGGATACACCTTGCCGACGTTGACGAGGGAGAAAATGACTTGTTTATCGTTCGTGGCCATGGGATTGGTGACTCCTTCCGTGTGTCTTGCGTCGCTCCGGCAAAGAGGTCACCTTACCAGAGGCCCGTATGAGGCGACAATCCTTCCTAGAGGCCGAGATCTTCGGAAAGCCGGAGTTCCGACTCGTCGACGATCTCTTCCAAGCAGGTAAAGCAGGCAAAAGGCAAGGAGTCGATCGGGAGCGCACAGACCTCGCCGACCGCTGTGTTGGGCTCGAGAGCCGGCCCGCCGCATTCCTTGTGTATGAGCGTCAGCATCGTGTTAAGGAACCTCATGACTTGATAAACACGTTCGTGAGAAATCCGCTCAGTTGAGCGAGAATCGGTGGTGGAATCTGATGGCCCCCGTGAAAACTGTGCCATTGCACGGCCAGTCCGGCCCTTATGAGAGCATCCCGCAGCCGTTCGGCCATGACGTAGGGAAGGATGGGGTCCTGCGTCCCATGGCTGAGAAACACCGGCAGCCCCGTCCTTTTCGCGGAAGGACGCCACTGCTGTTTGGCGAGAAGCGATCCCGAGAGTTGGATCAATCCCGCGAATTGGAGTTCAGTGCGCATGACCAGATCGCAGGTGAGCATGGCCCCTTGCGAAAAGCCGCCGATGATCGTGTGGTGATAATCGACGGGAAGCGCACGCGGCAACGCGGTGAGGAAAGTTTCAAGCGCCTGCCGCGCTTGAGGTAATCCGGCCGGCACCTCCAAGGACAAATCCCGAATGCGTCCGGCAAGTCGATCCGCTTCAAGGCGGGCCATGTCGATTAACCACCAGGCCCGCGAATCGCCGTACCCCATCGTCAGCCGCAAAGGTCCTTCCGGAAATAGCCAGCGGGTCTTGGCCGGTCCTCCGATCGCGCCGGCAAGCTGGAGAAGATCGTCGCCCGGGGCTCCAAACCCATGCAGCAGGAGCACGAGAGGACCGGTACCTCCACCGTGGCCGTCCGTCCCACCGGCCAGTCGAACTTGTAGACCTCCGATGTGTTCGAGGCGCATGTGAATAGGTTACCGCATGTAGAGATACTGGAGCAGCGCCACGAGACCATATAGCGACGATTCGATGACGGGCTGCTGATAGAGGGGAACGAAGGCTCCTTGCTCATGGGCCTCCACCTCGTCGATGATGAACTGGACCTGTTTCATACGAAGGTCGTGATCTTTACCGCTGCCCAATACCTGCACCATCTTACGGCTCAACCCGTCCAACATCGCGGCCTTCGCTTGACTCGCCGACTGGTAAAGCAGATAGGCGGCCAACAGAGCCAGCACCACGTTGACTGCCCACGAGAACAGCAAAAGCAGCGGATAATTCCAGATGTCAAAGTAGTCGTTCCGGCCCGCGATCAGGATCAACAACGCGATGAAGGGATAGCGGATCAGTCGATTGACCACCTCCGTTCGCTGTCCGATCAGATCGACCACGGCCAAGTATTTGAGCTTCTCGAATTCAACGGTGTGATCCGGATTCAGCCCGTACTCGCGCAGATACTCCTCCTGCACCTGCTCAGACCAGCCGCCTGTTGAGGCTGTCACCCACCCGATCCAGCGGCGGCAGAGCATCACGACGTCGAAAACCGCCAGATTCAAGAACACGACCAATGCGACACTGGCGACCGTCATGAACCAATCGATCGCGCAACTGAAATGCCCCCGACAGGGATGGATGTACTCCTCATCGACGACATAGGCCCCTAACGCCCACATCATGCCGAGATACAGCAGAAAAAGCAGAACCGTGCGACTGAACCATTGCACCGGCCGACCCGCTTCGCGGTACCATGCCCACGCCTGATCCACCGTGGTCGCCTTGGTCGTCTCTGCCGGATGAAAGACGCGCTTGAGATTGATCCAGAAGCTTTTGGCTGAAAACCGTTGGTCGCCCGAGACGCGCTGCAGCCGAAAGTCGTGGCTGATGACCTCACTGTTGTTGGTGAGGTCTCGTGTCCCTTTGACCAGGAGGGCAAGACACAGCACGACCACAAAGAGGCGAAGCATCTCGCTGGGCCAAATACTGACGCCGTCAGTCAAAGAAAACGGTTCTCCTTCATCATGGTTGGCAAGGAGGGTCGATGCTCCACCGAGCGCGATGAATATGGAAAAGGCGGCCAAGAGCAGAATGGCCAGGATGCCCAACGCGACCGGGTGACTGGACACCCAGCGCCAGAGCCGCTGGTTGCTCCACGCGATGACCGTGGCAAGCATGAGGACAATGGCGACGAGCGCCGCCACGGCCGTGTTATCGAATCCGATGCCCTGTTTAAGTTGACCTAAATCCTCCGTGTGATCGAGATCGGGGCGTAACGGGTGGATGGTTCTTACTCCCTCCTTTTCGACGACACTCACATCCACCGCACCGTCACGGCCGACTTCGAAGAGCCGGGGATGCAATCCGGCATCGTACAGCCGGTTCTCCGGCGTCAGAGCGACATGATAGCGACTCCGACATGGGCCGAGTCCCGGTTCAGATTCTCCGGACTGACAGCGAACGTGCCCCACGGCTTGCATAACGGCAAAGTACGCCGACGTTTGATAGCTGCTGCGGAACGGCGGAACATCGCGTTGAAGGCCTCCTTCGAGCTGGAGCCCGAACGGAGAGGCGATGACCATGTTCCGGGTGGATTTGTATTCGCTGGGATGCAAGTGGCGCGCATCCAGATCCAGGGTGAAGAATATCGCATGCGGGAAAGCGGGCCGGATCGCCTTGATGATGAGGAGCGCATCGTAAGGGTCCGTGCCCAAGATGCCAATCGCCCGGGCGCCCTCGCCTTCTTCATGAATGCGATTCACGAGTGCCCGGACGTAATCCGTTTGACCGGTTCCTTCAGGCCGGTCTCTGGTGACATCCTTGCTCTGGTCGGCAGCTTTGGCCGCGCGCGCCGCCCTGGCGGCGTCGTCCCCCGGGACTTCTCCATCCAGCCCTCCCAGGTAGCTGTACCGGAAGACGTTCAGGGTGAGTGATTCGTAGTCAGCCGGGCGTTGGATCTGCAAATCGATAGCCTGTGGCACCGTCTGGCACCACTGCTTGATGGCGACCGGCACCAGTATCGTCTTGAGATCGCCCTCTGGGAGGGTCGCCACCTTGGTACAGGCCGCGGCCCGGAATTCGATCGGAAGCGCCCGGCCATAAAAGGAATCCCATTCACCGATCAAGATCACCGCATCCCATCCCAAGCGGACTTGCCGTCGCTCCAGTTCCTCGATCAGAGACCGAAACCGTTGGTCGTCGGATCCGACGTCGTAGACGAGCCTGATATTCGCATTGGAGAGACGCCGGTAGAACTCGTGTTCGCAGTCGTCGTACGTCGCACAGGCTGTGCCTTTGCCGGACTCCGCCTTGAGCCCATAGGCGAGCAGTCCCTTCATCGCGCTGGCCCACGGAGAGTACAACTCGATCGAACCGTCGGCATTGGGCCAGACGCCGAGGTCTGGATGCGGAGTGCCGTTCAGCGCTCCGGCTTCGTCGAGAAGCGCACGATAGGCTGACGAACTGCGCGGGCCGATGATTTTAAAGGAGACCGCCTGCTGCAGGGCCGGATCCAACCGCACCAAAGGAGGCTTGGCGGTGATCACCGGACACTCGTGCGTTGGGGTCTCCCGGCAGACGAGCCCTTGAGACACGGAGGTCAATGTGGCGAGGAAGCCGGCCTTGAAGGCCTCGTCCGGCAGCCACACCACCAGAATGCTGTCCGCAGGGCTTCCGGCCGTTCCGCAGAAGCGCGTTTTCCTGAGTCGGAACCATTCATAGGGGAGTCCTTGGACGGGACTCCGCGGTTCCCAGTCAACAAACGCGAGGTGGTTTTCATCTTCGGGCACATAACAGGCGGCGCCTAACGCCGTGGCGACGGCATATCGATCGCGGAGGCGCGACTCGGTGCTCTCCACATACGGACCTCCGGTAGTCGTGATGAGAAGCGCCGTCACGCGCTGCCCGCGATTGACGCGGTCCACGATCGCGTGACGAAGCGCATCGAGCCGCCGGGCCAAAGACGCTCCGCCTACAGCGTTGCGGGGCCCTTTCTCTTTGATGGCCCGTTCGACCGCGGCGACCGGATCTTCCCACAGCCGCGCACGCACCATTTGCTCGCCAGTGGTCTGCTTCATCTCCAGGCCGGTACCCACCGGCCGGGAACTGCGCAGCGGCTCCTTGACGAGCAGAACACCCGCGATGGCCAACACGAGCGTCAAAGCGCCCGCCACCGCCAATTTGGAGTCCCCCCGCGGCTTGGCCAAAACGCTCCTCTCCTGTTAAGACCAAAAATTGTGTCCCACTGTACAACAGGGGATGAGGGGGACTGCAACTAGTGGGGCTAAGAGGAGCAACTCACACTTAAGTGCTTGCCCCAATTGGGAGGAGCAGCGGCATAGCCTTCCATGTCGGACCGCTCGGCATAGGGATTTTGCAACAGGGTGAGGAGACGGTCGATTTCGGCATAATCTTTCTGCCGGGCCTTTTCGATGGCGATCTGAGCCAGATAGTTGCGCAGCACGTACTTCGGATTGACGCCGTTCATCGCGTACCGACGCTCGTCGTCCCGGCTCTGCTCGCTCTGCAACCGGTTCTGATAGCGGAATGCCCACTCGTCGAATCGGTCCCGGTTCAGAAAGTGTTCCCGCACACGCTCGTTCTTCGCTCCCGGAGCAGACGCAAATGTTCCCAGCTCGCGAAACACGATCGTGTAATCCGCATGGCTCTCTTGGAGCAGGCTCAAGAAGTCACGTATGAGCTCATCGTCGTCTCCCCGTTCTTGTGTCAGGCCGAGCTTCGCCCGCATGAGCGCTCGGTATTCCCGTTCGTACTGAGGCATGTAGGCATCCAGTCCCGTTTTCAAGGCCTCCTTCTCTGCGAGCGGCAACAACGCTTGGGCCAGACAACTGAGATTCCACAGGCCGATATACGGTTGCTGGTTGTAGGCATACCGGCCATTGTGATCCGAATGATTGCAGATGAATCCCGCATCATAGTCGTCCATGAAGCCGAACGGCCCGTAGTCCAGCGTCAATCCAATGATCGACATATTGTCGGTATTCATCACCCCGTGCGCCCAGCCGACCGCCTGCCATCGCGCGATCAAGGTGGCGGTTCGCTCGACGACCTCGGCGAAGAAGCGTGCATATTTATCGCTGGCCTCGCGAAGATGCGCGAAATGACCATCAATGACCGAGTCGGCCAGAACCTTGAGCAGGTCGTGCTGCTTCCGATAATAAAAAATCTCAAACGTGCCGAATCGAACATGCGAAGGCGACATCCGGAGGAGTGTCGCGCCGGTTTCAATCTGTTCCCGGTACACCTTGTCATCGCTGCCGACGATGCACAGGGCTCTCGTGGTGGGAATGCCGAGCGCATGCATCGCTTCGGAACAGAGGTATTCCCGTATGGTCGACCGCAACACGGCCCGGCCATCGCCGTCCCGCGAGAAGGGGGTGATGCCCGCGCCTTTCAGATGCAGATCCCACCGCTCTCCCCGCCCGTTTATGGCTTCGCCCAGAAGGATGGCGCGGCCATCCCCCAGCTGCGGCACATACACGCCGAACTGATGACCGGCATACAGCATGGCGAGCGGATCCATGCCCGGGGCGAGCATGCCGCCCCCGAAGACTCCGGCAAATTCCGGTCGCATGGCCTCGCTAGGCTCCAAATCGATGAGCGCGGCTGTGGTGGGATTGAAACTGACGAGGTAGGGAGGTGACGAAAACGGGGTGGGATTCAGTTTCGCGTAAAAGGCGGCGGGCAGCCGGGCATAGGTATTGTCAAACACAAGCGTTTCGAGCTGGCGATTACCCATGGCTAAAGGATGCCAGGGCTCGGGAGCTGTTTACAACTGGATATCTCCACCAAGAGCGTGACAGGCCGCTAGCCAGCGACCTTAAGGCGGGGTGGTGTCTCGTCCAGGAGAGGGGTGAATTGCTCACTTTCAAAATCGTAGACCCAAATGTCGCCGGTCGGAATCGAATAGACCCAGCCATGAAGGTCCACCGTCCCCTTGCGAAGCTGCAACGCAACGGAGGGATGAGTCCGGAGATGATCGAGTTGGGCCCTGACGTTTTCCTGCGTGGTCTTGACCAAGCGGTCGTTGCCTTCGAGATCGATATAGTGTTCACGCATCAAGCGCCTAGTGGTTTCCGCCTGCCCCACCCATTCTTTCAAGGCGGGCAAGTCGTGGACGTCTTCCGGCTCCAGAAGCGCCTTCATGACGCCGCAATCCGTATGGCCGCAGACGATGATGTGAGGGACCTTGAGAATGGCCATGGCGAATTCGATGGTGGCAGTACTCCCGCCCTGCATGGACCCGTAAGGGGGGACCATGTTGCCGGCATTGCGCAGGATGAACAGCTCTCCCGGCTCGGTCTGCGTCATGAGTGTCGGATCCACGCGGGAATCCGAGCAGGTGATGAACAGGGCGCGGGGTTCCTGCTTCTGGGAGAGACGGGTGAAGAGGTCTCGTTTCTTTCCGAAGACCTCACCCCGGAATTTTAAAAATCCTTTGACGAGTTTCTCCATTGCCTCTGTTGACCCAGATCTTTACGTAAATTCTGCCGCAGACGTTCCAGCATGTCGACACCTTCCGCAGTTTTTGCCAGCCGCCGCCGCCGGCCGGTCAGTACCTCCTTCACCTGGAGCCCACTGGGGGTGCACCAACACCATAAGTCCTTCGGTCGCAGACGGCTCCATGCTCATAGGTCTTTAGCATCAGAATGCCGGTTGAAAAAGACGGATGAGCCATTCCATGCTTGACGATGATCAGGCCGCCGTATTATTCATGAAGCGCCATTCAACTAGACGGTGCTGCTGCTTGTCCCGATCCGCGTTCGAGGATGAAGAAGACGCCGTATCTCGGTATGACGTGGCGTAAGGTGATCGGCGGTTTTCCTTGAGGCCGGTCGCAGTACAAGCCAACTCAGGCGCTTCGATTGAGTATCGTGAGTGCCGGTTGGCTTTTGTTTTATGTGGGGATGAGAATGTGGATGTCCGCTGTGCTGCTGGTCCCGCTGCTGCCGCTGCTGACAACGCTCGTCGTCGTTGCCGGTAGGGAGGGGGCGGTCCGCAACCGACTGAAATTCGGGGTCTGGCCGATCGGTGCCGCGTTCGGGGGCGCCATCGCCACGCTCTATGTGGTGGCGACGCAAGGGCCCATCTCAATCCGGTTCTATGACCCCACCCTGGCCGCATTGGTTCCCGTGCCACTCGGTTTTTACGTCGACCGTCTCAGCGCGGTCATGATGGTCCTTATATCCGCCATCGGGACCATCATCTATGCCTACTCCATCGACTACATGCATCAGGAGCCGCACGAACGCCGGTATTTCGCCCTGCTCGGGGTCACCGTCTCCGTGTTGCTCTGCATGGTCTCAAGCGCAAATCTCATGATGCTGTTTCTCTTCTGGCAACTGCTGTCGTTTCTGCTGTATCTCCTCATTCACAATCACACCCACGCTGCGACGCTGAACAGCGCCTTCCGAACGTTTACGCTTCTGCGGACGGGGGATGTCGCCTTCCTCGCAGGCACAGCACTGGCGTACGCGCTCTATGGCACATTGGAGTTCCCCGAATTGTTTTCTGCCGCGGTGCAATCGACGGCCATGATCACGCTGTTTCCTGGCGTCGAATTCAGCGGGGCTACGGCGGTCACGCTGCTGCTGCTGGTCGGAGCCATGAGCAAGTCGGCGCAATTTCCGTTTCACATCTGGCTTCCGCGCTATCTCTACGCACCGACGCCGGTGACGGCACTTCTTCATGCCGGCATCATCAACGCCGGGGGCTTCTTAATCAACCGACTTGCGCCGCTGTTTGGATCGAGCCCGACAACCCTGCATGCAGCCTTCTTCATTGGGACGCTCACGGCCGTGCTCGGCGCCTCGATGATGCTGGCCCAAAACGACATCAAGAACATGCTCGGGTTCTCGACGATCGGGCAGATGGGGTATATGGTCATGGAATGCGGGCTGGGAGCCTTCGCCCTCGCGGTATTCCATTTGATCGCGCACGGACTGTTCAAGGCGACGGTGTTCTTGAACTCCGGAAACGTCATTGCGAAAGCCCGTCTGGAGCCGCATTTTCCCCATGCCGAGCAGGAGTCGGTCGAGGAGGGCTACTCGCGCCTGACCTGGGCAACCGGATTCGTCACCACGCTGCTGATCCCGTTGCTCATTCTCTTGCTGACGCACGGCGCCTTGCACATTCCACTGCTCGAAGCGCAAGGCACAGTGATTTTTTTGTTCTTCATCTGGATCACGTCCTCACAGGCCATCTTGACGCTCACACGACTGCGCGCCGTGGCGTCCTGGAAAGTGTCGGCCGCAATGTTGCTCACACTGTTGTTCGTCGTGTTCGTGTACCTGTTTGCGGTGGAATCGTTCACGGCATTCCTGTATCCCCACCCGGAAGATGTCGCGTCCTACTTCAAGGCGGCAGAGCTGCCTAGCCGTCTGTTTGACATGATGATCGGCGCGGCAACGCTCATGACCATCGTCGGGTGGTGCTATGTCTATATCAAGGCTCACGGCCGATCACTGCCGATGCCGGCCTGGATCGACGGCATCCGCATCCGCCTGTATGTCCTGTTCTTGAATCGGTTGTATGTCGACGAATGTGTGCACCGTCTCGGTCAGGCGCAGCTGGCTGCCATCCGGCGCTTCGACGAGCCGGCACAGGGACGGACGCCATGATGGCGTGCTTGACGGCGGTCTGGATGCCGTATTAATGGTTAGCCCCCTGATGAGGTCGTCGTGACACTCGTCTTGCTCGTGCCGCTTCTCCTGCTCGCCGCCGCCTGCATTGCGGTATTCGGACCCGGCGGCTCAGAGCATGCGCGGGCGAAGATGGCTGCCTATCCCGTCGGTGCCGCCTTCCTCGGCGCGCTTGCGACACTCTATCTCGTCACAACCGGAGGAGCCGTTTCTGTCCGGTTCTACGACCTGTCCTCGGTGGCCTCGTTCGCCATCCCCATCGGATTCTACGTCGACCGGTTGAGCGCCGTGATGATGACGCTGATCACCGGCGTCAGCGTCATTATCTACACCTACTCGACGGGATACATGTACCAGGACCGGCACGCCCGTCGATATCTCGCCATGATTTGTCTGACGGACTTCGTCCTGATCTGCATGGTGTCCAGCGCCAATCTCATGATGCTGTTTCTGTTCTGGCAGGTTCTCAGCTACCTGCTCTACGTGCTCGCCCACAATCATGCGCATGCGGGCACGCTGGCAGGGGCGTTCAAGACCTTTACCCTCCTGCGCGTCGCAGACACGGCGTTTCTTGCCGGCATCGCGCTCGCCTACCACCTGTACGGCACGCTGGAATTTCAGGAGCTCTTCCTGCGAGCCGCCGAGACACCGGTGGTGTTGTCCTTTTGGCCAGGTGTTGAGCTCAGCGGCGCCACGGTCGTCACGTTGTTGCTCTTCGCCGGGGCGATGGGCAAATCGGCCCAATTTCCGATCCATTTCTGGCTCCCGGGATCGCTGTTCGCTCCAACGCCTGTGCACGCATTGCTGCATGCCGGCATTATCAATGCCGGCGGGTTCTTGATCAACCGGCTGGCGCCGTTGTTTGGGCTCAGCTCAACCACGTTGCATGTCGCCTTTCTCATCGGGACCCTGACCGCCGTCCTCGGCGCCTCCATGATGCTGGCCCAAAACGACATCAAAAAGACGCTCGGGTTCTCGACGATCGGCCAGATGGGATACATGATCATGGAATGCGGTCTGGGCGCGTTTGCCCTCGCGGTGTTCCATCTGATCGCGCACGGCTTGTTCAAGGCAACGGTGTTCCTGAACTGTGGCAACGTCATCCATAAGGCTCGCTTGGAGCCGCATTTCCCCCACGTCGACCATCAGATCGAGGAACCGGGCTTGTCCCGACTCACATGGTTGACCGGGTCTATGACGACGCTGTTCATTCCCCTGCTCATTCTCCTGGTCACACATGGTGTCTTGCGCATCCCGTTGCTGGAATCGCAAGGAACGGTGATTTTTCTGTTCTTCATCTGGATCACCTCGTCGCAGGCGATTCTCACGCTGACACGGCTGCGTCAGGTGGCGTCGTGGAAAGTTTCAGCCGCCATGCTGGTGACGCTGCTCTTCATCGTGTTCATCTATTTGTTCGCCGTCGAGTCGTTCACCGAGTTTCTGTACCCGAATCCGGAGGAAGTGGCCTCGTACTTCAGGACTGCCGCTCTTCCTAACTGGCTCTTTGATCTCATGATTGTGACGGCCACGGTCCTCACCATCGCCAGTTGGTCGTACCTCTACATGAGCGCCCATGGAATGACCGTACGGATGCCAGCTTGGATCGAAGGTCTGCGGATCCGTTTGTACTTGCCCTTCATGAACCGGCTGTATGCTGACGAGCTCTACGCGTTGACAGGGCAAAGCATCATGCGCCTGGTCCATCAGCTCGATAAACACGAACGAGGCTGGTCGCGATGACGGAGGGCACGCTGATACCATGGCTGCTGGCCGGCATCCCTCTGCTGGGGGTGCTCGCCAGTCTGCCCTTCCGTTCGGACCCCGAACGGTTGAAGTGGTCGGCTATTGTGTGGGGCGTGATCTGCCTCGGCTCCGTCGTCGGATTCGCCGGCCAGGTCGCGATGCCTCCTGAAGGGCTCCTGCCACTGTACCTCCTCCCGCTGGCGGCGATAATTTCGATCCTGGGGCAGCCCGTGTACGAAGAGCACGGGCCGTCGTGGATGTTGACCCTGCTGATTCTCGGCTTAGGCCTATCCGTCGTGAGCAGCCCATCGCCCCTCAGTCTCTTGAGCTTAACGCTGCTCTTGATCCTCATTGCCGTCTTGCTCTACCGCCACCACAGCGCCCTCTGGCCCCGGTCCTGGTGGGGCATTGGCGCGTACAGTCTTGGCGCCGCCTTTGCCGTCGTCTCGGTCGCAGCCGATCCTCCGCTCTCATCGGTTGCGTCTTTGGTAGCCTGTGCGGTCTTGCTTCCCCTTGTCCCGTTCCACGACGGTCACCTCACGGCGCTCACGCGGTTGCCGGGGAGCTTGCCGTCATTTATCGTGGTGCTGCTCCCGGTTGCCGGTCTCCACCGACTTGTCGCTACGATGCCCACAGTTCCGGACAGCGTGGCCTGGACCGTGAGCCTCTTCGCCCTGCTGGGAGCCTCCTATGGCGCACTCAAGGCTCTGGCACAATCCCGCGTCCGTCTGCTGCTGGCCTATGGCAGCCTTTCGTTCTTTTCCATCGTTTGGTGGTTCGCCGCAGCCTCGCGCATGGTGACGCCCCGCTCCGCTCTTCTTGTCGGAACAATCGGGCTGGCGACCAGTGGGCTCATGATCGGCTGGCAGGTGATCCGCACGAGGTACGGCGATGACGTGGACCCTCAAGCCATCAGCGGCCTCGCGACGGGGATGCCGCACTATGCGGTCCTGCTGTCCTTGCTGGCCCTGGCCGCGATGGGCCTACCCCCCTTCGGCGTCTTTGCCGGATTTATGGGACTGCTGCTGAGCTCCCCGTTTCCCTCATTGTTCGGTCTGTTCGTCACGCTCCTCGCATGGCTCGCCGCATCCTGGTACATCATGCAGATGGTTCAACGGCTCCTGTTCGGCGTCCGTCGGCCCGAGTTGCGATACACCGATCTGCTCCGCACCGAAATGGCGTCGTTGCTCATTGTCGTCTTAGTCCTCCTCGCGCTGGGTCTCGCGCCAGCCACACTCTTTACTCCTGAAGGCATGTTGCTCGGGACCGCCCCCACCGGAGAATGGCCCACGTGGAACCGCTAAATCGCGCCATCGATATCGAATCGAGACGGATGGAGTTGCGCGGGGTGGTTCGCCTTGCCGGAGAAGTCATCGCGCAATATTGGCCGATGCGGACGTTCGTGCATCACAACCCGCTCCACAGCCTTGAGTACCTTCCCTTCGAGGAAACCGTCCGCCGCGGCAAGCAATTCATGGGTGGCAGCGGCTATCTTCCCAGTTGCCAGTACCGTGCATATTACGCCGCGGGCCGCATCCGGCAGGAGGACCTCGACATCGCCTTGAAACCGCTAGCATGCGAAAGTCAGGTGCTCATCGGCTCACAGAAGCTGACACATGCCGATGTGCTGCGAGCCTGTTTGATCGAGGGTCTCTGCGATCCCATCGTGGAGCCGCTCGATACCCAGCTGCCGGATGCTTCGCAGGAGTTAATCGACAGCCTTGCGAAGAAGCTGTTGTTGGTGATGCCCGTACGAGATTTGAGCAAGCGGATTGAAGCTATTGTCCAAGACGACGTGGCTGACTTGGGCCGTTGGCTCACCCTCTCGCACTGGTGCGACGATACGCTGGGGACGCATATCGTCCAGCAGATCAACGATCAACTCATCAAATGGTGCGAAGCGTTTCTCGATGAAGGGCACGCAACCTGGGCCATGCCCGAACGCGAGAAGGGTATGTACCAAGCCTGGAAAACGATTGCGGCTCACGAATGGTCTCCCTGCGGGATTGTGGATAGCGGCCGAAAAATCTCTGCCCTGCCCAATCACCCTGAAGACGCGTTGCTGGAGAGCCTCGATGCGCTCGGCATCCCGTCCGATCTCCGTCAGGACTATTTGTCGCTGCAATTGACGGCCCTCCCCGGCTGGGCCGGATTCATCAAGTGGCGTGGAGAAGAACGCGACTATCCATGGCAGCAGTCCTATCCGGCGGGGCTCGTGAAGTTCCTGGCCATTCGCCTGTGGTACGCGCGCGAGCTGGTGCAGAAGGCCTGTCGCGAAGAACTCGGCATCGACGGTCGCTTCGAGGCCGTCATCGCCTACATGCGCAGCCAACCAGAAGAGTATTACTTGCGGCGGCAGCGCGTCGCAGGCCGATTGCCGGCTCTGTACGCGGAGGAGGTGGATCGGCTGACGCATCAGAGAGGCACGGGATGGAGCGCGGTGCTTCAGCGCTATCGGACCGAAGTGGTTCCCCGCCAACAGGAGGCCGCGAGAAAAGGCATGGCCAAGAGGCTTGTGGCGTTGGCACGCTCGTTTGAAACTGATCCGGCTGCCTTGACGGAAACCTCCACGGACATCCTCAAGCAGGTCATCGAGTGGATGGAGGCGTTTCCCGAATCCGATCATGGACCGATCTGGCTCAAAGCCTTAGAGAGAGGCTATCAGGTCAACCTCTTGACACAACTTCATCGCCCTAAGGATCGGCAGCCGACGACAGATGCAAGCCACGCCACTTCGGCCCGGCCCTACTCCCAATCGGTGTACTGCATCGACGTGCGATCCGAACCATTCCGCCGACACTTGGAATCGACCGGCGCGCATGAGACCTATGGCTTCGCTGGCTTCTTCGCCGCGTTCATCCGCTACAGAGCCTGGGGGAAAGAGCATGACACGGAACAGTTTCCGGTCATCATGCGTGCCAAAAATGAGGTGCGGGAGATCCCTCGCAGCTATCTCGACCACAAGGTCTCCACACACCAAACCCGGACGAAATGGGTGCATGCCGGCCATACGCTTTTGCACGATCTGAAAGAGAACGTTGTGACGCCGTACGTTATGGTGGAATCGCTTGGGTGGTTCTATGGCATTCCCATTTTCGGCAAGACGCTCTTGCCCTCGCTGTACCGGCGTTGGACGGCGTGGATGCAACGGCTGTTCGTCCCGGCCATCGCCACGACACTTACCGTCGACAAACTCGCGCCGGCCGACACGGCCGAGATGGTTGCCGCCGAGCAGCAGGCAATCGTTCGGAAGGCGTTGCAGGAGCAGCTCGGGCTGCGGAGTTCCCGGATGACGCCCGCGCTGGTCGAAAGCCTGCGACAACATGCCTTGTCCGGATCAGACGAGCCGGATCAGCCGCTACTGCAAGCCGCTGCGCAGGCCGGCCTTTCCAAGGACACGCTGGTCGGTCTCACAGACGTCTTGCGCCGGCAGTACGAACTCAACGCCCGAGCCGCCTCTCACCACAAGGAGCGGATTACCAGGACGGGATTCACCCTCGAAGAGCAGACGATCACGGTGGACACGGCACTCCGCATGATGGGTCTAACAAAGAATTTTGCACGGCTCGTCTTGTTCTGTGCGCACGGCAGCACGTCCGACAACAATCCATACGAGTCCGCACTCGATTGCGGCGCGTGCGGCGGCAACGAAGGCAAGCCCAATGCCCGTGTGCTGGCCATGATGGCGAACAATCCACAAGTCAGGGCCCGGCTGACCAAGAACGGTATCGAGATCCCCTCTGATACGCATTTCATCGCCGGCCAGATGGACACGACGACTGATGCTGTGCAGCTGTTCGATCTGGAGGACGTGCCACCGACGCATCGGGCCGACCTGGCCCGCCTGCAGGAGGACCTCCACGAAGCGGCGGAATTGACGAGCCAAGAACGGTGCGCACGGCTGCCGGACGTCGTACAGCCGCTCCCAGGATACAAGGCGAGAGCGCATGTCCGCACCCGCAGTACGGATTGGAGCCAGGTCAGGCCGGAATGGGGCCTGTCGGGAAACGCCGCCTTTATTATCGCTCGACGGGAATTGACCAAGGAACTCGATTTAGGCGGGCGGGTTTTTCTCCATTCTTACGACTACCGGGAAGATCCCACGAATCGGCTGTTGGAAGTGTTGCTCACCGCCCCTCAAGTCGTCGCGCAGTGGATCAACATGGAACACTATTTTTCCACCACCGACAATGACGTGTACGGAAGTGGGAGCAAGATTTATCACAATGTGGTCGGCCGGTTGGGCATCATGTCCGGGCCCTGGAGCGATCTCCGCCTAGGTCTGGCCAGGCAAACGGTGATGAACGGGGAGGTGCCTTATCATGAGCCAATGCGGCTGCTCACGATCATAGAGGCACCACGGGAGCGCATCGACAAGCTCATCGGCCGGCACGAGGTCTTGCAGCACTACTACCATAATCAGTGGGTGCATCTCGTCGTCTTCGACCCTGGCGATGCGGTATGGTATCGCTATGACCCGAAGGGAATGTGGAACGTCATTTCCTAGCCTTCACTGAAGGCGTGTACGGTAACCGTCTCGAGAGGCCGCGTGAAAGGAGCGTGTGAATGGGTCTGATATTGCATCCGATGAAGGAAATTCGCGTGATCGTAGCCGGCGAGCATCGGGCCTTCGTGACCGATCTGCTCGATCGCGTCAATGCCACGGGATACACGATTGTTGGCAATGTGTCCGGCAAGGGCCATCACGGTGTCCGCGAGGCGCATTTCATGTTCAGCGAACAGGAAAGCCTCGAGATGATCATGACCGTCGTGCCCGAGGAAAAAGTCGAGCCGATTCTGGCCGGCCTGCGGCCGTTATTCGAACGGCATTCAGGTGTGATGTTCGTTGCAGATGTGGCCGTGAGCCGCCAGGAATATTTCGCGAAGAAAAGCAGTCCCGCTTGACCGCAGTGACTCATGTGCGCCGCCGCCCTTGTCTTCACGACGCGAAGTTGTCTACAATGGGCGCCTTGTCGCTGGCTCACGAGGGACTGTCGTGAAGGGGCTTCGCTTCGAACGCATCGGTCAAGGCCGCTACTATAATGTGGTGTTCCATCTGGGGGGCACCTACGTGCCCGTGAGCGATGAAACCATCGAAGAGCTCAAAACGCAAAGTCTGCTCCCTGCCGAGCGGTTCCTCGATCTTCTGATCGATCGCGTCGGCTACTCCTCCTACTTGAAAGACCAGATCCGCAAAGAACTCAAGAGCTCGGGCGACCCGGTGACGCAGATTACGGTCCTTCAAGGCGCCATACGGGAATTGTAGATCGTCGCTCGTCGTTCGTGATGCGTATCCTTTGATCAATTCGCGCGAGGGCCTTGCCGGCGATGTCCTCGCTCGCTTTCCCTCCAAGGGTGGCCTGGATCGGTCCCGTCGTGCGCGCGTCGAACAAGACCCTCACCGATGCTCCCTCCAAGCTCGCTCGTTCATTTTCCAAGCCTTTGGGGTAGCTAGTTGCGAGCTGACCGGTCTCTCACTGCGGCCTTGCTTCTGAGTTTGTGAAGCTCATTGCGGGTGGTGCCGATCGACTTTTCTCACCCGCCCACCCTCGGCAATCTTTTTTCACCCACCGACCCACCGATTGCTTTGCAATCGTTTACCCGGGACGCGCCGTGACCCAGAGGAGCACCCTCTTAGATGATCCTTCAGAGCTTGCTCGTTGTTTTTTTCGGGGGGCAAGGGCTGATTGATCTCCCACTGCGCGCTTGGACGAGCACCGCCTTTCTAAAAATACGATGGATCTGGTGTGCGCGTTCGGCGAGCAAGGGAGACCAACAGCCCTTCGCCCCTTCCTTTCCCGTGTGCCGCCTTCCGCGAGCACAAGAGGCTAACGGGCCGCCCTGTCTCTCTCCCACACCGGGCGGGGTGCGAGGACGAGCGGTGATCGGTGACAGGACCCGCAATCTTTCCATCCGCGACAGACCATCTACCATCCTGCCTATGTGTCCCAGGTCCCCCCTTCTTTGTAAAGATTGTTCATGATTTCGTTTCTTCGTTGGGGGTCCTGCTCGTACTTGATGGCTTTAGTGTAATTCTCCATGGCTAATTGGACTTTCCCCCGGCTCGCATAGCACTTCGCCACGCCCAGATAGGCTCGTGCATTCTCCGGGTCGGCGCGGAGCGCCTGGTTAAAACATTCCATAGCCTCTTCTCGATGGCCGCGGTCGAAGAGCATCCAGCCAAGGGC
>DATIGH010000101.1:0-14720 GCA_035454845.1 Nitrospira sp. | reverse complement strand
CGGACAGCCGGTCAGCACCGTCACAGCCAGGAGGGCTGTGGAGATCCGTTGGACCGTCTGCCAGTGGGCTGTCATGCGTGTAGGCTGCTCGAAGCCTACGGAGAGAGCGAGCACCTGTCAAGAGTGAAACGTCTTCTCAGGTTGGACTGCCTGCTCCTGCCCGTTATCGAGGTAGCGGCCTCGCCTCTACCACGCGAGGGTACCGCCGAAGGAAACGCAGGCGCATGCGGTCCAGATAGAGATAGACGACTGGTGTCGTATAAAGCGTCAGCAACTGACTGACCAGTAGGCCGCCCACGATGGCGATTCCAAGCGGCCTGCGGAGCTCGGACCCGACGCCGGTGCCGAGCGCTAGCGGAAGGGCGCCAAACAGCGCGGCCATGGTCGTCATCATAATCGGTCTGAACCGCAGCAGGCAGGCCTCGAAGATCGCCTGTTCCGGCCGTTTGCCTTCCTTACGCTCGGCCTCCAAGGCAAAATCAATCATCATGATGGCGTTTTTCTTCACGATACCGATTAACAAGATGATGCCAATCAAGGCGATCATGCTCAACTCGATCTTGAATAGCAGCAGCGCCAGCAGCGCCCCCACACCGGCAGATGGCAGCGTGGAGAGGATCGTGATCGGATGGATGTAGCTTTCATACAGGATGCCGAGCACGACGTAGACCGTGACGAGGGCACCCAGAATCACCCACAGCTGGCTATTAGACGACGATTTAAAGGCCCGCGCCGCACCCTGAAAACTGCCTCGAATGCTGGCCGGCAGGCCCATCTGCTGGATTTCCCGCTCAATCGCAGCGACCGCCTCGCCCAGCGAGACCCCGGACATCATGTTGAACGAGAACGTCACAGCCGGAAATTGCCCCTGATGGTTGACCGCCAGCAGGCTCGAAGTGGGTTCGTAGCGAGTTACTGCGCTCAACGGCACTTGCGCTCCGCTCGTTGATCGCACATAGATGTCGTGAAGCGTCGCAGGATTCTGCCAGTACTGCGGGGCGGCTTCCATCACGACTTGATACTGGTTCAAGGGCCTGTACATGACCGAGACCAGCCGCTGCCCGAACGCATCGTAGAGCGTGTCATCGATGAGTTGAGGACTGATGCCAAGTCGTGAGGCGGTGTTGCGATCGAATACCACCAGGGATTGCATGCCCTTGTCCTGCAGGTCGCTGTTCACGTCGGCAATTTCTGGGAGCGTGCGAAGCTGTTGCTCGACGCGCGGCACCCACGTATTCAACTCGGTAAGATCCGCGCTCTGAAGCGTATATTGGTATTGTGCGCTACTTGCTCTGCCTCCGACCCTCAGATCCTGAATGGTCTGCAGAAAGGTCGATGCGCCCGGCACCTGGGCGAGCTTGGGGCGCAGTCTCCCAATCACTTCGTCCGTGGTAACCTTGCGCTCTGTGAGAGGTTTCAAGGCGATAAATGAACGGCCGACATTGTTGGTCCCTCCGCCGCTGAACGCGGTGACGGACTCCACGGCCGGATCAGTTCTGATGATCTCCGTAATCTCGGTGAGCTTTTGTCGCATGGCCTGGAAGGAAATGTCCTGTGCGGCCTGAATGCTCGCGGAGATGCGTCCAGTGTCCTGCTGAGGAAAGAATCCTTTGGGCACAACGGTGTACAGGTACACGCTCAGCCCCATAGTTGCGAGCGTAAGCGCGAGCATGATGTGGGGATGGCGTAAGACCCACGTGAGACTCCCGGCATATCCGCCACGCATGCTCTCGAAGAGCCGTTCGCTGACCCGGTACCACCGTCCGTGCGGCCGACCTGCCTCCGGTCTCAACAGCTTCGCGCACATCATGGGAGTCGTGGTCAGCGACACGACGAGCGAGACGAGAATCGCTACCGAGAGCGTGACGGCAAACTCGCGGAATATCCTGCCCATCATGCCTCCCATTAGCAGGATCGGAAGAAAGACCGCGACAAGCGACAGCGTGATCGACAGCACCGTAAAGACAATCTCTCGTGCGCCGCGAAGCGCGGCCTCGAGCGGAGGCATTCCCTGCTCCCGATACCGGCTGATGTTCTCAAGTACGACGATCGCATCGTCGACGACAAATCCCGTGGCGATGGTGAGCGCCATGAGTGAAAGATTGTCGAGGCTGTACCCGCAGAGGTACATCACGCCGAACGTACCGATGAGCGAGACCGGCACTGCTACGCAGGGAATGAGGCTGGCGCGCACGCTCCGGAGAAAGACGAAGACGACCAGGATGACAAGCAGCACCGAGATGACAAGCGTCCGCTCGACTTCGTGCAAGGACGCGCGAATGACTTCCGTCCGGTCGCTGAACAGGGACAGCTTGATGCTGCCTGGAATTGAGGCCTCCAGTTGAGGTAACACCGCGCGTATGCGATCGACCGTCTCGATGATATTCGCTCCGGGCTGCCGATAGACCATGACTAGGACAGCAGGCGTACCGTTCGCTATTCCCATATTCCGCACGTCCTGCACCGAGGACTCGACGGTTGCGACATCCGAGAGGCGCACTGCGCGCCCGTCCCTGTACACAACCACGAGCGGCAAGTAGTCCTCCGCCCTGTGAAGCTGATCATTGGTCAGGATCTCCCACGTTCGCGCCCCGTCGGTCAGTTGGCCCCTCGGCCGGTTCACGTTTGTGGCGCTCAGCATGCGGCGGACGTCGCCAAACCCGATGCCGTACTTGTTGAGGGCTGTGGGATTGAGATCCACCCGAACGGCCGGCAGCGAGCCTCCGCCCACGTATACTCTGCCCACTCCGTCGATTTGCGACAGCCTTGGCTGCAGAATGCTCGAGGCGGCATCGTACATCGCGCCGCGGTCCACAATGTCCGACGTTAACGACAGAAGGAGAATGGCCGCGTCGGCAGGATTGTGCTTCCAGTAGCCAGGATTCATGGGGAGATTTGCCGGCAGGTCCGCACGGGCGGCGTTGATCGCCGCTTGGACATCCCGGGCGGCTCCATTAATATCGCGGCTCAACTCGAACTGCAGCGTGATCCCAGTCGAGCCGAGCGTGCTCGAAGAGGTCATCTCCGTGACACCTGCGATGCGGGAGAACTGACGTTCTAGCGGAGCCGCGACCGAACTCGCCATGGTTTCGGGGCTTGCGCCAGGCAAGCTTGCCTGGACGCTGATTGTCGGAAACTCCACTTGTGGAAGCGAAGCAACCGGCAGGAACCGGAAGGCAATGATCCCGATCATCGTCACGCCGATCGTGAGCAAGGTCGTGGCGACCGGGCGGTGGATGAAGGTGGAAGCAATATTCATATCGGGTCCGTGGTAAGCGCTTCAGGCCGAACGGACGGTGCAGGGCTGCCGCGAAGGCGGCGCGCCAGGCGGTCAAACGCCAGATACACGACGGGCGTGGTGTAGAGGGTCAGCAGCTGGCTTAGGATAAGCCCGCCGACGATGGCGATTCCGAGCGGCCGCCGCAGCTCCGAGCCGACGCCGGTTCCCATGGCCAGAGGCAACGCACCCAACAGGGCGGCCATGGTCGTCATCATGATCGGACGGAAGCGCAACAGGCAGGCCTCATAGATGGCTTCAGTGGGCGGTTTGCCGTCGTTGCGTTCTGCATCAAGGGCAAAGTCAATCATCATGATCGCATTCTTCTTCACGATGCCGATTAACAGGATGATCGCAATCAGCGCGATCACGCTGAATTCGGTGCCGAACAGCATGAGGGCCAACAGCGCACCCACACCGGCTGAGGGAAGCGTCGACAAAATGGTGAGGGGATGAATATAGCTTTCGTACAAAATCCCGAGCACGATGTAGACGGTCACCAGCGCCGCGAGGATCAACAACGGTTGGTTCGTCAGCGAAGACTGAAAGACCTGGGCCGTGCCCTGAAAACTGCCCCGGATGCTGGGAGGCAGGCCGATTGTCCGCGTCACTGCTTCGATGGCCTGCACCGCATCGCCAAGCGACGTTTCCGGTGCAAGATTGAAGGATATCGTAGCGGCAGGAAACTGCCCTTGACGACTCACCGTGAGCGGCGTCCTGGTTTCCGTCACGTTCGTAAAGACGCTCAACGGGACCTGCCCCCCGCTCGCCGAGCGCACGTCGAGAAATTTCAGCGCCTGTGGGCCTTTTTGAAATTCAGGCATAACCTCGAGGATGACGCGATACTGATTGAACTGCGTGAACATCGTGGAGACCTGGCGCTGGCCGAACGCGTTGTAGAGCGTATCCGTAATCAGCTGTGGGGTGATTCCCAATCGGAAGGCCGTATTGCGATCGATATGCACCATAGCGGCCAAGCCATGATCCTGCTGATCGCTGCTGACATCGCGCAGTTGTGGAAGCATCTGCAGGGATTCGACGAAGGCGGGCGTCCATCGATTCAGCTCATCCTGGTCCGCGTCCTCAAGCGTGTATTGATACTGCGTGCGGCTGACACGGTTTTCGACGGTGAGGTCCTGTACCGGCTGCAGAAACAACGTGATGCCCCCCACGCCGGCGACTTGGGATTGTAGGCGGTGCATGACGTCGCTAGCGCTGAGCATTCTCTCTTTCAGAGGCTTGAGATTGATTTGGATGCGCCCGGAGTTGAGCGTGGTGTTCGTGCCGTCCACCCCGATGAAGGACGAGAGGCTCTCGACGGCGGGATCCTCCAGGACCACTCTGGCCAATGCCTGCTGCCGGTCCAGCATGGCTGCAAACGAGATGGCCTGCGGCGCTTCGGTAATGCCCAAGATCACACCGGTATCCTGCACGGGAAAGAAGCCCTTGGGAATCGCCACATACAGAAGAATCGTGACAATGAGCGTGACGATCGCCACCGTCAACGTCGCCGGCTGGTGCTCGAGCACCCAGCGCAGCGTCCGGCCATAGGCGGCGATCGTTCGATCGAAGAGACCTTGCGACCAGCGGTAAAACGCGCCTTGCTCACTCTCACGGCGATACCACAGCAGGCGCGCGCACATCATCGGCGTTAGCGTGAGGGAGACGATCGCCGAAATGACGATAGTCATGCTCAAGGTCACCGCGAATTCCCTGAACAGCCGTCCGACGATGTCTCCCATGAACAGCAGAGGGATCAGCACGGCGATGAGCGAGACAGAGAGGGACAGGATCGTGAAGGCGATTTGCTGTGACCCCTTGAGCGCGGCTTGCAACGGGGAATCGCCTCGCTCGATATAGCGAGAGATATTCTCGATCATGACAATCGCATCGTCCACGACGAACCCGGTGGAAATGGTGAGCGCCATCAGCGTCAGATTGTTCAGACTCAATCCCAGCAGGTACATGAGTCCGAATGTGCCAATTAGCGACAGCGGAACGGCCGCCGCGGGGATGACGGTGGCGGACAGGGTCCGTAGGAAGAGAAAAATCACCATGATGACCAACGCAACTGCCACCATCATCTCGAATTGCACATCCCGGACCGAGGCCCGAATGGAAGTTGTGCGGTCGGTCAGCACGGTGACCTGGACGGACGACGGCAACGCGCTTTGCAATTGCGGCAGCAACCTTTTGATGCGGTCCGCCACCTCGATGACGTTCGACCCTGGCTGGCGCTGAATGTTGACGATGACTGCAGGAGTGTCGTTCATCCAGGCCGCCTGCCTAACGTTCTCGACGTCGTCAATCACGTTGGCAACGTCGGACAAATGCACCGGTGCGCCGTTGCGATAGGCAACGATCAGCGGCCGATAGTCTCGGCTCGCCATGAGTTGATCCGTTGCGTTGATGATGGAGGCCCTCTTCGGACCGTCGAATGCGCCCTTTGCTTGATTGACGTTGGCAGCCGCCACGACTGAGCGCACATCTTCGAGAGTGAGGCCGTAGGCTGCCAGGGTCGTCGGATTGGCTTGAATCCGCACCGCCGGTCGCTGGCCGCCGCTGATGCTCACAAGCCCGACGCCCGACAATTGCGAAATTTTTTGCGCAAAACGGGTTTCAGCAAAATCTTCCACCTGGGAAAGAGGTAGAGTACGCGAGGTCAACCCCAGGGTCAGGATCGGCGCATCGGCCGGGTTCACCTTGCTGTAGATGGGCGGGCTCGGCAGATCTCGCGGTAAAAACGCCGAGGCCGCGTTAATCCCTGCCTGCACTCCCTGTTCGGCTACATCCAAATCCAGTTCCAGGTTGAACTGAAGTGTTACGACAGAACTCCCGCTTGAACTGGTGGATGTCATCTGGCTCAATCCGGGCATCTGCCCGAACATGCGCTCCAATGGGGCCGTGACCGACGAGGCCATGACATCGGGACTCGCGCCCGGATAGAAGGTAATCACCTGAATGGTTGGATAATCGACTTGCGGGAGAGCCGAGACCGGCAACTGGCCGTACGCGATAAAGCCGGCCAAGAGTATTGCGGCCATTGACAGAGTCGTTGCGACCGGACGCACGATGAACAGGCGAGACGGATTCACGAGGGCGTTCCTTTTGGCGGCGTTGCGGGGTTCGGCGTTGGCGGACCGGGGCCTTTCTCGGGCAGGTCATGCGTCGCCCGGACATCCACCCTGGTTCCTTCTCGAAGTTTTTCGGTTCCATCGATGACCACAAGCTCATCAGCAGACAGACCCTTCTCGATAGATGTTTCTTCACTATGGACGACACCGACCGTAACAGCACGCACGCTGACGCTCTGATCCTCTTTCACCACAAAGACAAAGGTGCCATCAGGACCGCGTTGGATGGCTGTGGACGGAACCAGCATCGTTCCTCGCTTGACTTCCAACAACAGGCGCGCATTGACGAACTGGTTGGGAAATAATGCACCGTCATTGTTCGGGAAAGTCGCTTTCAGCCTCACTGTCCCAGTGTTCGGATCGATCTGGTTGTCCACAGTCAGTAATGTGCCTGTGGCCAGTTTCTGCTTTTGCTCACGATCGAACGCCTCGACCGTCAAGCGCTCCGCGGCCTGGAGCTTTTGAAGCACGGCGGGCAGGCTGTCCTCGGGAATGGTAAACACTACGGCGATCGGTTGGAGCTGCGTGATGACCAATAGGCCATTGGTGTCGTTGGCGCGCACCATGTTGCCAGCGTCCACCAAACGCAGCCCTACGCGGCCGCTGATAGGGGCCGTAATGCGGCTGTAGACCAGCTGGAGTTTGACGTTGTCGATCTGGGCCTGGTCGGCTTTCACAATGCCTTCCGATTGTCGAACCAGCGCCTCCTGGGTATCGACCTGTTGTTTAGGCACATATCCTTGCTTGTAGAGGTCCTTGTACCGTTGATGATCCAGCCGGGCATTGCGCAATGCTGCCTGGTCCCGCGCCATCTGTCCTTCCGCTTGCATGAGCTGCACCTCGAAGGGCCGGGGATCGATTTCAGCGAGGAGGTCGCCCTGCCGGACGATCTGCCCTTCTTGAAAGAGGACCTTCATCAGCTGGCCGTCCACGCGGCTCGTGACGTTGACGGTGTTGAGCGGAACGACTGAACCGAGGCCATTGAGATAGACCCCGATGTCACCGATATGCGCCGAAGCCGCAAGCACCGGTATTGCGCGAGCGCCGGCGGGCGTCTGACTGGCTCTCGACGCTTCTTCGCCGGACTTTTCCAAGAGGGCATAGCCGGCCAACGCGAGCACGCAGGCCGCAGCCAATCCAAGCAGCCCCTGCTTGACTCTGGTCGCAAAATGAGTGGAATCAGACATGCTGTGCTTCCTCAGCCATCCGCAGCGCTAGGGCGTTCCCAGTTTCTGCTTCTGTGCTTCTATATATTCGCGAGACACCCGCCAACGCCGCTCCAATCCCTTGTACATCCGGTCAAATTCGGGCTGCTGGGCCGTCGACAGCTTTGTGCTGATTTCGGCGATACCTCGCGCCAGAATCTGCTCGACCTCGGCCTGATGTGCGAACCGCAGTTCAAGCAGCGCCACATGGGCACGGGTGACGATTGGCTCGATGTCGGCCTGCTGTTGAGGCGTCAACGACAGGTCCTGCGTGAGGCGTTTCATGATCCGTTCGTGATGAGCAGCCGGACCCTGATTGGCGTGAGACGTTCGCTCGCCGTGCAGGAATAGAGAGTGTACAACGGCGCCGCTGAGAGCTCCAGCGCAGAAGAGGACGATGAGGCCGCCCCATAACTTAAGTCGAGACGTCATTGGCTCCTCCAATCGGCTATTCCCCAAAGAGGGGAACGGCCTCGAACTCTTCGACGACCACCGTGTGACTGTCCCAGGCCGTCGGCCGCAGGAAACTGACGGTCACCACGGTGCCGATCAGGACGACCGCCGCAGTGATGGTGGCGGTTCGCCAGACCAGCTGATCCAGAACAACTGTCGGCGCCCACCGACTTCGTTCCTCGGTGATCCGGCGGATGTCACGCATGACGTGCTGTGTCATGTTTGGGTCATGGGAGACATCAACCCGTGAGCGATAGCCTTCGAGCAAGGCACGCTCGATCCTATTCAGGCTTTCATCGTCATGTGCCATGGGAACTCCCTGCGAGTGTGTGGCGCAACAATGCGCGCAGCGCCTGCCGCGCTCGATGCGCGCGAACCTTGACGTTGACTAGACTCCAGCCGAGCAAATCTGCCGCCTCACGCACCGAATACCCATCGAGGTGCACCAACGTCAGAACGGCGCGGTTCTCGGGAGACAGCTGCCGCAGCGCCCAGTCCAGCACTGCAGTCGCCTCTCGTTTGGCGGTCTGATCACGAAACGCGTCGTCCGACTGCGCGGACAGCGTCCGCTCAACCCAACGTTGATGCTCCTCGCTCAACGCGGTGACCGGCACATCTTCCCGGCGAACGCTCCTCCAAAAATCGTAGCACGTCCTCACCGCAATGCCTGCCAACCAATGGCCGAGCGGAACAGAATCCGAAAACTGCGCGAGATTGACATAGGCTCTGACAAAGACGTCATGGACAATTTCCCCAACCCGGTCAGGCGGCACCCGGCGGCCCACAATGCGGCCAACGTGGCCTTGATAGCGGTCGATCAGTTCAGCGAACCGCTCGGTCTCACCCTCTTTGATCTCGCGGACAAGCTTCATCTCCTCGCGAGAAGACCTGCCAAGGGGTATCGAGTCATCGGCCATCGACAGATGAATTCCCGTGATCCGTCTGTCAGTCAGAACGGCGGCGTGGCTCATGATACCACCGTGAAAGATCCGAGCGAACGTGTTCGGTTCACCCGGCCGGCGTGACTGGTTCCGACTCCTGCAACTCACTTTGGCGTGAAGGCTCGACCTGCGCAGGCATCCGGTCGCGATACAGGGAGTGGCGCAGCGTCTTGAGCTTCGCTCTCTGCTCCGGTGTCAGCACAGCCATCAGTTCGCGTTTGGCTCGTATCCCGAGGATGCGGACCGTTGCCTTAAGCGATTCCGCTTCCTTCACCTTCGCCTCGATCGCCGGCATGTCGGCATTCGCATCCCAGAGCATGGCGCGAAGTTCCCGTTCACTGACGAGTCGGTCAGCCGAAGCGCGAATGGAGGCACGGTCTGCATCGAGCGCCACAGCGCGGAGCTTGTCAATCTGTTCATCACTCAGACCGATCGTCTGTTGATGGGCCAAGAGATACCGAAGCATATGCCCGCTGGCATTCATCTGTCCTCGTCCGTGGTGGGCCATGGCGTGTGTCTTGCCGTAGCGGAATCCGCTGTCAGCCCAGGCGGTTGGAATAGCGAGCCATGTCGTGCTGAGGACCATCGCAAAGCCCCATACGAGACCTGTTCTCATGGGAAGCCTCCTCTTACATGGTTGGACGTGTCGGCCTTCTCTTCTTCACTCTAGTCGCATGGGAGTCAAGAAAGGTTACACATCACGGAACCGGTGGAATTGCTTCAGGAAGATCGGCGCGCTTGTAGTCGACCCACGTAGACGCGTAGAAAGGAGACCGAACGGGCCAGGAAGCGGAAGCTACTGCGTTTGGAATTCGCCGTGAAGCCCTTCGGGTATTGCCGGCACATAGGCCGGATCGACCGAGGCTTCCCAGGTGTCGTCGTTCTTGCCCGAGTAATCCCATCCGCGGACATACATCAACAACAAGACCGGTTCCTGGTTGGTTATGCCGATGACACGCCCGACAACCGTCATGCGGGCCCAATGCCGGTAGCGGGGAGGCAGCTGTTGACGGTTTGCGGTGGTCACCCAAAAGTGCCCGGCTTCCGGTCCCTCGAGCGAGACCGGACGGTGTGGATGATATTGAGGATCCAGCGGACGATTCTTGAGATGCAGCCAGACCTGACCTTCTTCTTCCCGCTCTTTCACCAGCACCCCGCCCAGAATGACAACTTTGTCGCGATATTGCTGAGGTGAGGCGGTCAGTGCGGTGAGCGTGACTCCGGGTTCAGCCTGATTGATGTATTTAGAAGGGAGTGCGGTGCAGGCGGTCAGAATGATGGAGAGCACGATCAACGAGAGAGAAGGTGCAACATCCCAGTGCATCGTTAACACATTACGTGAACCGAATGGCCGGATCAATTCCTTCGCCGGTGGGGTTCCACACGGGCAAGGTCTTTCGCAATATCCACCAGGGCGAGCCGTAACGCTTCGGTCAGCCCTTGGGCCAGCGCATCTGACGAGCGATCGCCGAGAGGCACCTCCTGATGGTAGGTCCGTCGAAACAACGGCTGTTTATCATGCATGGCGTCGAGCAGATGCAGCTCGAGGCCAAGCACGGCCCGGGGAGCCTCTCGAAAATCTCCATAGAACTCCGTGACGGTGCCCTCCAAGAGATGCGTCGGGTCCAGATGGTTCATGCCGAGGCCCACCAGTTGGAAGCCTGAAATCTGCGAGAGCCAGTGATGCACCTGTTGCGTCACCAGTGCCGCCGGCGCGACGAACCATTCGTTGTAAAAATCGCTCTCGTACTGCAGATCTGCAATCCGATAGACCATGGCCCGTCCGGCGAAAAGAGGAGACACGCGCAATTTATTGATCTTGATCACGATGGTGCCGTTCTCGCGGGCTTCCCGCTGTGGTTCTCCGACGTCGACGACAAACGATCGCTTTTCCGGATAACTTCTCTTGAGATCAAGACAGCCAGCCGCACTTGCAACGATTACGGTCAGACACGTACAGATTAATGTCGTCGACCATGGTTTCATCGCTTCACCGCTCGAGAGTGTGCGGGCGGCTCGCCGAACAGGACTTGGGAGGGATAATGCTCGACGGCCTTGGTGAGATAGTTCAACTCTTCCGAGACCGAGCGCAAATTCTCCAGGAGATCGTCGATGGTTTCACCTTTTGAGGCCAGTAAGGCATCGATGCGTCGCAAACTGGTGTTCAGGCGGGCGGTGATCTCGGGCAACTGGGTCATCGCTTGGCGCATATCCTTGGCTGTATGGCTGAGGTCCGCAGCCGTTCGGCGGAAATCCGCCATCGCCACGGACGAATCTTTCAGTGCCTTGCTGAGATCGGGGTTGGACAGCACTCGCCTGGCCTCTTGGACGGAGTCGCGCAACTCACCCATGACCTGTTTGACTTCTTGGCCGAGCTGCTGACCCTGCAGGTCGTTCACCAGACGGGTCACCGAGGTAATCATGACGTCCAGATCCTTCGAAATCTTGTCGATGTCCACCTGCTCCAGTTTTTTGGTGATCGACCGCAAGTCAGCACCCAACTCCGTAATCGTGCTTGGCGCCGACGGGATGTACGGCGTTTTCGGCGTCCAGACGATCTGAATGGGCGGATATCGTTCGGGATCAAGGAATTCTGATTCGATGTACAGCACACCGGTGATTCCCTGCGAGGCCAGACGGAAACGAAAGCCGGCATCGACCGCCTTCTTCATGAGCATGGCTTCGTCTTCTTCCTTGAGATGCGCTGCCACACTCGGACGGACCGACATCCGCACGAGCACGAGCCCTCGGTAGGGGAACGAATCGGTCTTTGGATCGAAGATAACACCGTATTCCTCTCTCACCAAACGGATGGACTCGACTTGACCGACGCGGACCCCGCGGAGCCTCACCGGAGCGCCGATCTCTAGCCCCTGAACCGACTCACGGAAATAGGTCTCCACCATCGTCGATTTCTCGAACCACTTGCCTGCTCCCAGGACGATAATGCCGAGCACGGCGAGGAATGTTGCGCCAACGACAAAGAGCCCGATCTTGAAATAGTGTGGTTGCTGGCTCATGACGGTATTCGATCCTACCCTGCGGCCACTTCCCGATTGAAAAACTGCCGCACCCACGGGTTCTCGGAATGATCTCGCAGCTCCTGCGGTCGTCCTTCGGCGATGATCCCTTGCGTTCGCTTGTCCAGCATGATGACTCGATCGGCGATCGCCTCGATGCTTGGAAGTTCGTGTGTGACCACGACGAATGTGATGTTCAGGTGGGCGGCGAGGCTGATGATCAGTTGATCGAGTTCCGCGGACGTGATGGGGTCGAGACCGGCAGAAGGTTCATCTAAAAACAGGATGGGCGGATCCAGTGCCATGGCCCTCGCGATCGCCGCACGTTTTTTCATTCCCCCGCTGATCTCGTCGGGCCGCTTGTACGCCGCAGCTCCCAGGCCGACCAATTGCAGCTTCATGAGCGCGATTCGATCGATCGCGTCCTCCGGCAGGTCGGTATATTCTTCCAAGGGCAGCCGCACATTTTCGAGCAACGTCATCGATCCGAACAGCGCGCCCTGCTGGTACATCACCCCGATTCGGGTCAGAATGTCCAGTCGCTGTTGGCCCTGGGCAGCCACGATGTCCTTGCCCTCGATGCAGATCGACCCCGATAACGGCTTGTAGAGTCCGATCATGTGCTTGAGCAGGGTGCTTTTGCCGCATCCCGATCCCCCCAGGATGACGAACACTTCCCCCGGATAGATATCGAAAGAGAGGTCTCGCAGCAGCACGTGGCCGTCATAGCCGGCGCTAAAATGCCGGACGGCGATGATGGGAGGCTGGTCCCTGAAATCGGCACGCACCATCTCAAATCCCGAGATAATAGAAGATGACGGCAAATATGCCGTCGACGACGGTGATCAGCACCAAGCCGCTCACCACCGCCCGCGTTGTGGAGTCGCCGACCGCGCCGGCGCCGCTTTTCGTCTGAAGTCCCCGCAGGCAGCCAATCGCGGCCACAACAATCCCGAACACAAATGATTTTCCGAGCCCGCCGAGCAGATCGCCGACCGCCACGGCGCTCTTAACCTGAATGAGGTACGTAACGAGCGGAAAACCCAGCGACAGCATCACGACCGCGCCCCCGACGAGGCCAAGCAACCCTGCGAACACAGCGAGAAGCGGGGTCATCGCCACTGCGGCGATAACCCTGGGAACGACCAGGAAGCGGACGGGTTCCAATCCCATCGTCGTCAGGGCGTCGAGCTCTTCGCTCACCTTCATCGTGCCAAGTTCAGCGGCGAACGCGGAGCCCGATCGGCCTGCCAGAATAATGGCCGTCAGCAGGGGACCCAGTTCACGCAGCATCGAGAGACCGATCAGGTTGGCAACATAGATGTCGGCGCCGAACTGCCGCATCGGGATCGCGGACTGAAAGGCCATGATCAGGCCCAGGAGAAATCCAAGCAGTGAGATGATCGGCAGTGCATTGACGCCCGCCAATTCGGCTGTAAGGAACGCGTCTTTCCAACGGACCAGGCGAGGACGGCGGGCCGCCTGCGCCAAGGCAGCACAGAGTTGCCCGACGAATGCGATCAAGATGACCACGTCGTCCCAGATCGCGACGGTCGCGCGGCCGATTTGCTCCAAAGGGGATTCGGCCGGTGACAGCGGCTCAGGCGGCTGGGCGGCCCAACGATCGTACAAATCCAGCAAGGCCTGGTAGGCCGGATTGAGCGACTGAATTTCATACGCTTGTCGCCGGCTTTGCTGACGTCGGCGCAATTCCAGCAGTAACGCTGCCCCCGCTCCGTCGCAATAGGTCAGCTGGGAGGCATCCACAATCAGCCGTTTAGGCTGATGCTGGTTGAGCAAACGAAGCGCATGGCGCCAGGCCTGGCCGGTGGTGGTGGTATCGAGAGCACCGGTGATCGACAAGACCAGCGCTCCATCGGAGGAAGCGTACCCCTCAAGGACGCCCTGGGCCCTCAGCAAGGATCTCATCGATCGCCCGCTCTCCTACTCCAGAAAGGGGCCGAATTGTATGAAGAATCGGCCGGTGATTCAACCACAGGCAGTCAATCTTGATCATGGGGAGGGACAGCCTTGACCGAGCAGTGCTCGAGCCGAGCCGTGTCGGCGTAAGTAGCGCTGGCCTGAATACCTGCTGATAACCACTGAATTTTCAAGTTCTTATAATCGATGCGAGCGCATCGCAATTCCCTCTCCGTTTTCCGAGGTCCAGTAGGCTACACTGGGGCGCCATGGACATCTTTGCCATAGACTTACCGAATCTCCGATGGCTTTTCTCGTTGAGTTGTATTGCTGTCCTCCTGAGCATGGAATGGGCGGTGCCCTTTCGCACCCCGATCCAATCGAGGCTCGAACATGTCTCGATCAATCTGATTATTTTTGGAGGGAATTCGCTGATCGCTCAATTTATCGCTGTGTGGACTCTACTGATATGGAGCGGTTATGTAACCAGTGAGGGCTGGGGACTGCTGTACTATCTGCATCTTGACCCGGTCCCGCACCTGATCGCCTCGATCGTCGTGCTCGATCTTGCCGCCTATGCCATGCACCGACTCTATCATCGCGTCCCTGTTCTGTGGCGGTTCCATCGTGCCCATCACAGCGATTTGGACATCGATTCGACGACCAGCCTTCGGTTCCATCTCGGCGAAGTCCTCATGACGGGGGCCATGAAAGGACTCAGCGTTTTAGCGCTAGGCGTACCTCCCGCCGGCTTTCTCCTCTCAGAAACG
>DATIGH010000100.1:0-8637 GCA_035454845.1 Nitrospira sp. | reverse complement strand
TCCATCACGTTGATCACTAACCCCGTCAGCGGCTTCGGATAAAAATACGTCGACTTATGCGGCATCCGCTCGCCGGCCTTGGCCACCGCCTGCACTTCACTTACTCTGGTGGCGTTCAAGAGGAGAGCACCGGTTCCGGTGCCATCGGCGGCCCAATCGAGAGCTTCCTGATCGTCCTTTGTGTAGATAATGGCTTCCTGCTCCCGCTGTGTCGGGCACAACAGGGCGACGACCAGCTGGTCAAGCAGTGAGACATCGAGCTTGGCACGCGGAGAGGCGTTCGCATCCGGCCGATGGGCCTGTTTGAGCGAGAGTGTGAAATAGCGGTCCTCTCGCTTGAGGGCAAGACCGAAGGTCGGTGACGTACGCCCATTGGTACGCAAGGCCTCGATGAATTCCGCCCGCACCGCGGTCTTCGTTTCGTCTGAAAAGGGAAATTCTTTGAAATCGAATTTCTCTGCCAATTGCGTCTTGATCGAGTCGTAGGGCGGCAAGGGAGTGGTCGTGATTCGGTGCGTGGGAAGCACGGTTAGGCCAGGATCTTCGAGCGGCGACAGCAGCATCAACACTCCGTCGTAAGGCTTGAGCGTCTTCGAGGAGCCGACCTGATCCCGGCGAACGCGCTGATAATTGAGCGCCGTTTCATACCGATGATGGCCGTCGGCGATGAACAGCGGTTTGCTTCCCATGACCCCCACAATCTGCGCGAGCACGGCCGCATCGGTGACCGCCCAGAGTTGCTGCCGGCACCCGTGGTCATCCTCGAAATCGATCCTGGCCGGCTGACCTTTGACGGCCCGTTCGATCAAGCCGAGAATGGCATTCTGCGGATCGGAATACAGCAGCCAGATCGGACTCAAGTTCGCCTTGGTGGCCTTGAGCAGGTTCAGTCGGTCGGTCTTGGCTGCCGATCTCGTGTTTTCGTGAGGATAAATGTGGCCGGAGTCGAGGGGTTCCAGTTTCGTCGTCGTCAGAAAGCCTCGCAGCGTTTTTCGTGGTGCTCGTGCATCCGAGGACGGTGGTGCATACTCAATTGTGTGGTAATAGATGGCCGGTTGAGCGTCCCGCTTCAGAGCCCCGCTGGACATCCAGGCGTGAAGGGCGTCGGCTGCGCGGGTGTACCGGTTGTTCGTCGCATCGTCACCGGGATGATCGATGCCGAGCTCGAGCCGGATGATGTTTTGCGGATGCCGGTCGTGCAAGGCTTTCTGAGCCGCGGCATCGATGATGTCATAAGGAGGTGCCACGACGTCGCGTACGGAGCCGACCGCCGCCGGGTCGTACAAGGTCCCTCGAAACGGAATGATCTGTGCCATGCGTTCCTCTTTTCTGCTGGATTGAAGCGTCCGCCGGCGTGGTGCTTGATCCGCGCACGGGACGTACGCGTCACTCACCGCATGCTGGACACCCTGTAGGGCTGGGCCGCTGTCCCGCGCGCTGCCCGCCGGATGCCGAGCGGCATCGGCCACGCGGAAGCGGTTACCGGTCGCGGGTCACCATGTAATCAGCGGCCACCGAGAGCGCCCGTCGAGCTGTGCTGTCTTCGAAGTCGCTCAACTCCCGCTTGGCCGCGGTGATGTATGCTTGAGCATGCTCCAACGCATATGCGATGGACCCATACTCGTCCATGAGGCCGATTAACCGTTGTAGATCGTCCCCCGTCAACGTGCGCGTTTCCATTCGGTCCTTGATCATCTGTCGGTCGGCTTCAGAGCAATGGTTCAGCAAATGCAGTAACGGCAGGGTCGCCTTGCCCTGGCGAAGGTCTTGTCCCAGGGTCTTGCCCAGCGACGCGCCGTTGGCCGTGTAATCCAACGTGTCATCGACGACTTGAAATGCGATGCCCAGATATTGTCCAAAGCGAAAAAGGCTGTCCTGCTGGGTGTCGGAAGCCTCGGCGAGGATGGCACCCATCCGGCAGGAAGCCGCGATCAGTCCCGCCGTCTTGTGCTCGACGATTTTAATGTAGTCCGCCTCCGGCATCGCCGGATTTCCGTTGTAATACAGCTGAAGGACCTCGCCCTCTGCCATTTTCTTGCAGGCTGCGGCAAGGACTTCGTTGATCCCTTGGCTGCGGAATTCGACGACCTGACACATCGCCGTCGAATACAAATAATCGCCGACCAGGATGCTGACTTGGTTTCCCCAAACTTTTCGGGCGGTTCGACGGCCCCTCCGGAGGTCCGCATCATCCACGACATCGTCGTGAAGAAGGGTGGCCGTATGGATGAATTCGACCAGGCTGCCGAGTTGATGGTGTTCACGACCGGCGTAGCCGCAGAGACGCGCGCATAGGAGAAGAAGCAGAGGCCGAATACGCTTGCCGCCGCTGTTCAAGATATGCGCCGCGACGGTATTGACGAGGGTGACGCTGGAGGCCAGGTTACTGTGGATCCGGTCTTCGACTCCTTCGAGCTCACCCCGATAGGCGTCCCACACGTCCGCCATCGTATGAAGCGTGGAGATGACAGGACCCTGTGGCATGCGGCGGATGGTAGGGCAGCGAAGGAAACAAAGTCAAGGGAATCTCAACGAAATCCATGCATTGATGGCTTGACAGAAGAATCACCCTTCCATTAATCTGACGCTCGAATTTACAATGGGATCATGCCTCACGAGTAGCGAGGTTCCCGCGTCCCTGAGTCCTCTCGTTAGGGCCTCTACCCAGCAGGATAAAAGACCTGCCTTTTTCACGAGATAGGTAACATGGAACTTCCAGGTCTTCCACGGAAGCAAGGGCTCTACGACCCTCGGCACGAGAAAGATTCCTGCGGCATCGGCTTTGTGGTCAACATCAAAGGCCAAAAGTCGCACGATATCGTCCGTCAAGGTCTGCAAGTCCTCGAAAATCTCACGCACCGCGGTGCGCAAGGCTGCGATCCCTGCACCGGCGATGGCGCAGGCATCCTGTTGCAAGTGCCGCACGAGTTTTTGCGACGTGCTGCCAGCGATGCCGGCGTGGCACTGCCTGGAGCCGGTGAATATGGCGTGGGGCAGGTGTTCTTGCCTCCCAACCAGGCGGCGCGGCAACAATGCGAAACGCTGTTCAGTCAGATCATCGAGCAAGAAGGCGCACGGTTGCTTGGCTGGCGCGACGTGCCGGTCAAGAGCGATACGATCGGCGTCCAGGCACGCCAGACCGAGCCCTTCATGCGCCAGGTGTTCATCGCTCGTGACATGTTGAACGAAGCGCAGTTCGAACGGAAGCTCTACGTCATTCGCAAATTGGTCGAGAAGGCGATCCGTGAGTCGGCCATCCAAGGCCGTGAGTACTTCTACATCCCGAGCCTGTCAGCCAGCACGATCGTGTACAAAGGCTTGCTCCTGCCGCATCAGATGGCGGCCTACTATCAGGACCTCAAAGACGCGAGCATGGTCAGTGCGCTCGCGCTCGTGCATTCGCGCTTCAGCACCAATACGTTTCCGACCTGGCCGCTCGCACATCCGTATCGCTACATCTGCCACAACGGCGAGATCAACACCCTGAAGGGCAACGTGAATTGGATGAAGGCCCGCCAGGGACGGCTGCACTCGGAGCTCTTCGGCAAGGACATGGAGAAACTGTTCCCGATCGTCTACGAGCAGCAGAGCGATTCGGCCTGCCTGGATAACGCGCTCGAGTTTCTCCTGCTCGGCGGCCGGTCATTGCCTCACGCGATGATGATGCTCATTCCCGAGCCCTGGGTCGCCAATCCGCAGATGGATCTGGACCGTCGGGGGTTCTATCAGTACCACGCAGCGATGATGGAGCCGTGGGACGGCCCGGCCGCGGTCTGTTTCACCGACGGCAAGATGATCGGTGCGACGTTGGATCGCAACGGCCTTCGACCCTGCCGGTATCAGGTCACGACCGATGGCATGGTCGTGCTGGCGTCGGAGGCGGGGGTGTTGCCGGCTGATCCTAAAACGATTCGTATGAAAGGCCGCCTACAGCCGGGGCGCATGTTCCTCGTCGACACGGCCCAGGGTCGGATCATTGACGACGAGGAGATCAAGGCCGATATCGTGGGCCGCAAGCCCTATCGCAGCTGGGTCACGCAGTATGGCGTCTCCCTCGATGAGCTTCCCGAACCGCTGAACGTCCCGCAGCCGGATCACCCCACGATTCGCCAACGGCAACAGGCGTTCGGTTACACGGTCGAAGAGCTCAAAATGGTGATCACCCCGATGATCGTGACCGGCGAGGAAGCGATCTCATCGATGGGAACGGACACGCCGCTCGCCGTGCTGTCGGATCGCCCGCAACTGCTGTTCAAGTACTTCAAACAATTGTTTGCGCAGGTGACGAATCCGCCGATCGATCCCATCCGCGAACAGCTGGTGATGTCGCTGGTGACCAATATCGGCCCGAAGCCCAATTTGATGGACGAGTCGCCGGAATCCTGCCGCCGGATCAAGGTGCAGCAGCCGATTTTGACGAACGCGGATTTGCAAAAGATTCGCGGTATCTCCGATCCGCATTTCAAGAGCAAGACGCTGCGCATGTTGTTCCGCGTCGCGGAAGGGCCGGACGGATTAGGCGCCGCCGTTGATGCCATGTGCCGAGAGGCCTCGCAGGCGATCAAGGACGGCTACAAGTTTCTAATCCTGAGCGACCGCGGCGTCGATGAACACTGGGCGCCGGTTCCCAGTCTGCTCGGCATCTCCGCAGTGCATCACCATCTCGTGCGCGAATGCACGAGGACCGAGGTCGGCTTGATCTTGGAAACCGGCGAGCCGCGCGATGTGCACCAATTTGCCTGTCTCATTGGCTACGGCGCCGGAACCATCAACCCGTATCTGGTCTTCGAGTCGCTTGTAGACATGGAACGCGACAACTATCTTCCCGAAGGGCTGGATGCGCAGACGGCGGAGGGAAAATTCATCAAGGCGATCAACAAGGGGCTGCTCAAGATCTTCTCGAAGATGGGCATTTCCACCGTGCAGTCCTATTGCGGCGCGCAGATCTTCGAGGCGATCGGTTTGAATCACGAGATCGTCGACCGCTACTTCACTGGCACGCCTTCGCGCGTCGAAGGCGTCGGCATCCGCCAGATCGGCGAAGAGACTCTGCGTCGGCATCGCGTGGCGTACGAGCCGGCGGCTATCCGCCAGCTCGACTTCGGCGGCGAGATCCACTATCGCATCCAGGGCGAACACCATAACTGGAACCCCGACACCATCTACAAACTCCAGCATGCCAGCCAATCGAATGACCCGAAGACGTACGCCGAGTTTGCGCAGCTCGTGAACGACGAGAGCCAGCGTCGGTCGAACCTGCGCGGCCTGCTCGATTTCAAGTTTGCTCCGATGCCGATTCCCGTTGAAGAGGTCGAGCCGGCAAGTGCGATCGTCAAGCGGTTCAACACCGGCGCGATGTCGTTCGGCTCCATCAGCAAGGAAGCGCACGAAACGCTGGCGATTGCGATGAACCGCCTCGGTGGAAAGAGCAACACGGGCGAGGGTGGCGAGGACCCGGAGCGCTTCAAGCCGCTGCCGAACGGCGATTCTAAGAACAGCTACATCAAGCAAGTGGCCTCCGCGCGGTTTGGCGTGACCGCTCACTACCTGGTGAACGCGCGCGAACTACAGATCAAAATGGCGCAAGGCGCCAAGCCGGGAGAAGGCGGCCAGCTGCCCGGACACAAAGTCGACGAGAACATCGCCAAATTCCGCTATGCGACACCTGGCGTGCAGCTCATCTCGCCGCCGCCGCACCACGACATCTACTCCATCGAGGATTTGGCGCAGCTGATTTTCGACCTCAAGAACTCCAATCGGGATGCCGGCGTGTCCGTCAAGTTGGTGGCGGAAGTCGGGGTCGGTACCGTGGCGGCCGGCGTCTCCAAAGCCCATGCGGACAAAGTGTTGATCAGCGGCGATTCCGGCGGCACCGGCGCTTCGCCGCTCTCCTCGATCAAGTACGGTGGGATTCCCTGGGAACTGGGGCTGGCTGAGACCCATCAGACGTTGGTGCTCAACGATTTGCGCGGCCGCATTCGTGTCGAAACCGACGGGCAGATGAAGACCGGACGCGATGTGGTCATTGCGACGCTGCTGGGCGCGGAGGAATATGGATTCGCGACGGCACCGCTCATCGTCGAAGGTTGCATCATGATGCGGAAGTGCCATCTGAACACGTGCCCCGTCGGCATCGCTACGCAGGATCCCGAGTTGCGCAAGAAGTTCAACGGAAAGCCGGAGCACATCGTCAACTACCTCTTTTTCGTCGCGGAAGAAGCGCGTCAGCTCATGGCCAAGCTGGGATTCCGGACGATCAATGAAATGGTCGGGCGGGTCGATAAGCTGAAAATTACCAAAGCGGTCGATCACTGGAAGGCCAAGGGATTGGACCTCACCCCGCTCTTGACCATGCCAGACGTCGGTCCTGAGGTGGCCCGCTACTGCGTCCAGAAGCAGGATCACGGCTTGGAGTGCGTCCTGGACAACAAACTTATCGAACTCTGTGAGCGGGCCATCGAGAAGGGCGAGAAAGTCACACTCGACCTGCCCATTAAGAACGTGAACCGGACGACTGGAACCATGCTCTCCAGCCGGATCGCGAAAAAGTATGGCTTGGAAGGTCTGCCGGAAGACACGATCTCGATCAAATTCACCGGTTCGGCCGGACAATCCTTCGGCGCCTTCCTCGCGAGAGGGGTCACGCTGGTCTTGGAAGGCGAGTCCAACGATTACATCGGCAAGGGTCTCTCCGGCGGGAAGATCATCGTGTTTCCGCCGAAGAACGTCTTGTACTCGCCGGAGGAAACGATCCTCATCGGCAACACGTCACTGTACGGTGCGACGCAAGGCGAGGCGTACTTCTACGGCATGGCAGGGGAGCGATTTGCCGTGCGCAACAGCGGTGCGCGTGCGGTCGTCGAAGGCACCGGCGATCATGGTTGCGAATACATGACGGGCGGGGTCGTCGTCGTGCTGGGCCGCACGGGAAGGAATTTCGCCGCCGGGATGTCCGGCGGCGTCGCATTCGTGCTGGACGATGTCGGGAAATTCCAGAGCCGGTGTAATACCGGCATGGTCGAGCTGGAACCGGTTTCAACAAAAGAGGACAAGCAGCTGCTGCATGAGCTGATCACGAAGCACTTCATGTATACCGGGAGCCGCAAGGCCAAGCAGGTCCTGGACGCGTTCGACGCCACGTTGCCAAAATTCGTGAAGATCATGCCGGTGGACTATAAGCGCGTTCTGGAAGAGCGAAAGCGCAAAGCGAGCGCGGTACACTGATTGTGAAGCATAAGCCGTGAAGCGTCGCGCGTGAAGCGTGCAGGATGGCAAGGTGACAAGTTCCAAGCTGACATGCTGGCAAGCTCGGTCACCAGCAATGTCACCTTATTTCTGTCAGCATGCGATCCTTTCAGCTTGTCAGCGTCTTCTACAAGATACGAACGACGAGCGACGAACGACGAGATACGACCGACGAGTGACGAACGACGAGCAACGAGTTAAGAGATGGGTGATCCAAAAGGTTTCATGAAATACGCCCGCGAGGGCCCGAAGCGAAAGCCGGTCGAGCTGCGTGTTCTCGATTGGAAGGAGATGTACGAGCCGATCTCCGAAGATAAGCTCAAGATCCAGGGCGCGCGCTGCATGGATTGCGGTGTCCCGTTTTGCCAGGGCAACACGGGGTGTCCGGTGGTCAATCTGATCCCTGAATGGAACGATCTCGTGTATCGAGGGCGCTGGCAGGATGCCCTCAAGGCGCTGCATACCACCAACAATTTTCCAGAATTTACCGGCCGGCTCTGTCCGGCGCCCTGCGAGGGCGCCTGTGTGCTCGGGATCAACGACGAGCCTGTGTCCATCCGCGTCATCGAATGGAACATCATCGACCGCGGGTTCAACGAAGGACTGGTCTACCCGGTGCTTCCCGTCGCCAAGACAGGAAAAACAGTAGCCATCGTCGGCTCAGGTCCTGCCGGACTTGCGGCGGCGCAGCAGCTCGCCCGTTCAGGCCACACGGTGACGCTGTTCGAGAAAGCCGACAAGATCGGCGGTCTTCTCCGTTATGGCATACCGGATTTTAAAATGGAAAAATGGGTGATTGACCGCCGGCTGGAGCAATTGAAAGCCGAAGGGGTGGAGTTCAGGACGGGGGTGACAGTCGGACAAGACATCACCGGGGAACAGTTGCGCGCGCAGTTCGATGCGGTGGGCCTCACGATGGGAGCCGAGCAGGCTCGAGAGCTGCCGATCCCCGGTAGAGAACTGAAGGGCGTGCATTTGGCAATGGACTATCTGACGCAGCAGAACAAGCGTACAGCGGGCATTCCGATCAGTGATGAACCGATCACGGCCAAAGGCAAGCGCGTGGTCATTATCGGCGGGGGCGACACCGGATCCGATTGTCTGGGCACCACCCATCGCCAAGGTTGCGTGGAGGTGCATCAGTTCGAGTTACTGCCGGAGCCGCCTTCCACACGTGCCCCGTCCACCCCCTGGCCGCTGTGGCCGATGCAATTGCGAACCTCGCATGCGCACGAAGAAGGCTGTGATCGACAGTGGAGCGTATCGACGACGAAATTTACCGGACACAATGGCCACCTCACCAAGCTTCATGCTCAGAGGGTAAAATTCGAGGGGGGCAAATTCACGCCGATTCCGAATACCGAATTCGAAATGGACGTGGATTTGGTCCTG
>DATIGH010000099.1:0-5874 GCA_035454845.1 Nitrospira sp. | reverse complement strand
GAACACAGAAGAGGAAGTGCTGAAGAATGCCGCGGAACACGCAAAACAGCACGGGATTCGAGAGGTCACCCCGGAACTCAAGGCTAAAGTAAAAGCAGCAATCCGAGACGAGAAGTAATTATTCTTTCGGGGAGTTGGCTGCCGGGCGATCCAAGATCCCACCGTTCTGCAGACTCTCAACACCAACGATGTTGTGCTAAATTTGTGCTAGAAAGTTTCACACAACGCAGTGGTTCTCGTAATCAATAGGCGCAAACGCTTGGCCGGCATATAAGAGAACGGGGAAACCACTTAAATCACCGAGCGTTAAGAAAAAGCACCAAGCTCCATTCGTAAACCGCAGGTCGCTGGTTCGATTCCAGTCGTCGGCTCCATACCATGCTTGACCCGACCCGGAGCCCCTGTGATGGCTCTTGGCGACGGGATAAACCCCTCAAGTACGTTCGCTTCTTACAGGAACTTGGTGCGGCAATCTTCAGAACCGAACCGATGACACGTTGCTCTGTTCAATCCGGGTCGCCGGCTCCAGTGTCTCATCAGGCAAGACTTTCTAATGGTAGGACTCGACCGACACGTGGTCGTAGGCCCAGCCGACTTCGGCTCCCAAGACAAACACGACGGATGCGTAATAGAGCCACACGAGGAAGAGCACGAGCCCGCTGAGGATGCCGTAGAGGACTAAGCTGGTTTCGGCAAATACGACATACCAGCTAAACCCCTGTTTGGCCAATTCGAGAAGGAGTGTGCCCGTGAGCGCGGCCACCCACTGCGCTCGTACCGATAATGTGGCTGCGGGAGAAAAACGATACGCTATATAGAAAACCGTTCCCGTCATAATCAGGCTTACGACCTTGCTCAAGAGCAGGGCGACCGGTTCGACAAGGAATGTCAACCAAGGAAATCGCAGGGCGGCGATACCGACGCCAGTAGTCACCCAGCTCGTTCCGATGGCAAACATGGCCAAGGCCGCAGTGATCAGCATCACCAAGAAGTCTGCTGCAAGACCACGGAAGTAAGTCCGCCGCCGTCGGACTTCGAACACCTGATTGAGGACGACCCGGACGGATCCGAAGAGGAAACTGCTGAATACCAGGAACGATGCAAATCCCACGAACCCCAGGAGCCCTCGATTGGCAACCACGGCAGCAATATTGTCGGCGAACGCTTGCTGCGAACTTGGAAGCAAGCCGCGCAGAATCGCTTCTACCTCCTTCATGGCTCGATCTGAATCCACGACCGTGTAGCCAAGGAAGGAGATCAGTAAGAGGGTGAACGGAATGGAATACAGCAGAAGATTGAAGGCCAGGCCGGTCGCGAGGAACAAGCCATTATCCGAAAAGAACTTGCGCCCGGCCGTGAGGAGTATTCTTCGGGTCAACCGAATATGATCTGCTAGCGTCAATAGCCAACTCCGCCGTCATGGGGAATCCGCTTCTCGCGGGGCTCCACGACAGTGGTCGTGAACAAAGCGGCTTGCTCGCTCCGATACGTTTCCAGGAGTGCCACGGCGACCGCCACGATCAAGGGACCGGCCACGATGCCGACGAGACCGAAGAACTCGATGCCTCCGATCACGCTGAAGAACATGATCAAGGAGTGCAATTTCGACGCTTCGCCAACCACGATGTTCCGCACCAGATAATCGATGACAGCGATGCCGATGCCAGCCGCGATCAACACCCACATTCGTCCATACGCCCCCTGAACACCGAAATACATCGCGGCAGGCACCCACACCAACCCCGCTCCGATCAGGGGGAGGTAGGCCGTGATCGCCATGACGGCGCCCCACAACAAGGGAGACGGCAGCCCGACCAGCCAGAATGCCAGCCCGCCGATTAAGCCCTCGGCCAGCGCTACGACCGTATTGCCGTACACGGCACCTTTGACCACTTCATCGAAGCGTTTCAGGACCACGCGTCGGCGGTCGCTCGTGATCGGCAAGACATCTTGCATCCATGCGACCATGCGGTCGCCGTCTCGAAAGAAATAGAAGGATGCCAGCAGCACGATGCCAAACTCGAGACCCGCCTGCACCAGGTTTCGCACCATTCTCGTGGATTGTTGGATCAGCATCCCTCCCAGGTCAGAGAGGCCTTCCAAGAGGTTCGATCGAAGATCGGTGCCGGTCAACAACTCGAGGTTGTGCACTTCCTTGACGAATCCCGCGATCACCGGATACTGCCGCAACCTTTCGATGAGTGAACCTTCCTCCTGCTGCCTCAGATAGAGCAACAGCGAGGAAATCAAATCCGCAAGGTCCTGAGCGACGAGGAGCGTCAAGTAGAGAAGCGGAAGCAGGAGCCCCCCCGTCATGACGAGGCACATGACAAAGGCGGTCAGCGATTCACGCCCGCCGAACGCCTCGCGCCACCGAGCATAGAGCGGGTACAGCGCATACGACAGGACCACGGCCCAGAGGATCGGAGACAAGAACGGGCTGAAGAGCAGGGCGGTGAGCCCCAGCGTTCCGACCAGCAGCACGCTTTGTACGAGCCGGCCGGGGACCGTTGCCGGGTGGGGTTCCCGATCTGTGATCATGGCGAAGGCATGATAACTAAGCCTTAAGCACAGGGCAACACGAAGAAATCACTTGTCTCGCTCTGGCGCCATTTTTGAGATGAGTGCTTGAGCCCCGCATGACAGTATCGTCCGTTCTGATCGACGGATGGGCCAGACGGCATCTTCCGCCGAGAAGGGGTCGGGTCCGCCCGGGCGAAGAATTCCTGGATACGCATGCATCGCATACTTGACAGCAAAGAAGAAATATGTGACTATTCAGTCACTAATGAATTAAGGGTCGCTTATGGGGAAGGTGAAGGTGGAGATGATGGATGTGATGGATGTGTCACACGTGGAAGCCGATGGACGGTTCGTGTCCAACAACGTGCATGCTGGAGAGCGCTCTCTTCTTCCTATAGAGGTATGTGAGGCAGCGGGTCATTACTACGAGGGAGTGCTTGCGGGCGCGATGAAGAACACCATCTTCGTTGAAAGTGGCAGGATTCCGTCCGTGGGTACGACTGTGACTGTAAGCTTTGCCAAGCCGATCCTGAATCGTTCGGCCCAACATTGGGAGGCGAAAGGCAGAGTGATATGGATCTGCCCGACGATAGATAATTTTGGCTTCTCCAGAGGCTTTGCCGTACAGATTGATGGGGGCCGATGCGGAACGTCTGAGAAGGCGGCAAAGGGGATAACGGCGGCAAAGGCTCCAGCGGAATCGATCCATGTCGGCCAACGCATCATGGGGCGGCTCGGCCGTTCGTGGCGAAGGCCCTTGCCGCGATATGAGGTCTTGGGAGTGCTTTCATAACCAAATAGCCCAAAGAAAGGAACGGTGAATATGAAATTCGATATTAATGGATTTGTGGTTTCCGGCATTGTGTTTGGAGCAGGCGTCCTCGTTGGACTTCTCTATGCACCACAGTCAGGTACAAGAACTCGGCGTCAGTTGCGCGATCTTGCCGAAGATTCCAGAGAACGGTTGGATATGGCGGTGGAGGATGTCAACCGGCAAATGACCAAGGTGCTCAAAAAGGCCAAGCATCTCGTGGCTGCTTGAGCACTGGAGTTCGCCAAGACAGAAGAAGATAACCATGAAGACTTTTGGACACTATCGACTTATGCCTGCATTTAAACCTGTAACCGCAACATCTATGCTCAATCGTTTGCAGGATAAACGTGGGCTTTGGTGGCGAGAATGGCAGACGGGCTTAGTGTTTCGAGACTATCTGTGGTGGACATTCATCTCAGGGATGGGAGTGTTCACCATGTTCGGCCTATGGTTCCTATTCGGCTGGTAGTATCAGTGGAATGCGCACTCAGCAGAATGTGTAGATACTGTCATGACAGGGCATAGAACAACTTAATGAAGCAACGAGTGCGGCTTAAATCTGCGCCGTCTCGAATCGAACGGCGTAAAGCACAAACACATCGGCGCCTTCTGGAAGTCGCGCGGCAGCTCTTTTCTCAGAAGGGCATTTATTGGGTAAAAATTGAAGACATCACCGAAGCTGCCGACCTTGGAAAAGGGACGTTTTACAAATATTTTGATTCGAAGGAAGGCCTTCTTCTGGTATTACTCCAAGAAGGTCTTGACACATTATTGGCGACGACAGAAGAGGCTGTTCGGAGGGCGCCAGAATCGAAGCCGTGGGAAGCTGTCATCAGCGCGCGCGTCGATTTTTTTCTCGAGCGTCCTGACTATTTGCTTCTCTTTCACCAAGTACGTGGGTTGATGCAACTTCAAGTTGAGGCAGCTAAGGATTTGCGTGCAGTGTATGACCTTCATCTTCGTCGAATCGCTCGATTGCTCAAATTACCAGCCAGATCAAAATGGGCTGGCGATCATAATGCAGCCATCGCGATTGCCGCCTATACGTCCGGGTTGTTGACTTATTATTTATTATTCGAAACAAGGGATGACCTCAGACGCCGGCGTGACGAAATCGTGAAAATGCTGAAGGCAAGCATATGAGTGATGGAAAATGGACAACAGAGATCATCTCGTCGGGCTCAAGAGTACCAGGATGTCACCGGCCTGAAGTCGACCCGCCTGTTCCAGTTCCCACAGAGACAGCATGGAGGAATTTCGGTATAGCCGAACCAAAAGATCCGGCTTAATATCACTTGGCAATTTCCCGATCTCGTCAGGATGAACACCTCGTTCGACCAATCGGACATTCCCTCCCGCCGTCAACAAGTCGTCCAGATAGTGCACCATGTGCCCGTGGTCCACCGCTGCGGCGAGGACATAGCCGCCAAAGGTCGCTGGAGAGACGATTGCGTCAGCGCCGCCTTGTTTGAACAATTTTACGTTTTCTTCCTCCTTCGCGCTCATGATGATTCGTAACTTAGGGTTCAAGTGCCGAGCGGTGAGAAGGATGAGTGCGCTTGTCTCGTCACGGCCTGCTGTGATGATGATGGCCTTGGCCTTTTCGATGACAGCCTCGCGCAGCACGCTTTCTTGAGTGGCGTCGGCCTGAAATGCAGCGACCCCGAGGGAACCGGCCAAACGTACCCGCTCCTCTTGTTTGTCTATGACCAAGATGTCCTCCGGCCGCGCACCTCGAGCGAGCAGCTCTTTCACGGTCGAGAGACCGGTATGGCCGAAGCCGAACACAATGAGGTGATGGTTCAAGGACGCTTGTAGCTTAGACATGCGGAACTCCTCCAAATATTGCCGCACGATCAGTTGATACGCTGTGCCTAAGAACAAGAACCACATACCGAAGCGAATCGGCGTGACGACTAGGGCATCAATCAGTCTGGCGCGTGTCGAGACGGGGACGATATCGCCATAACCTACGGTGGTCACCGTGATCATGCTGAAATACAAGACGTCGGTGAAAGACACTTGGCCGTCGAGCTCATCGGATAGCCCATCGCGATCCCACCAGAGGATACAAAAGGCCAAGAAAAAGAGAAGGATGGCAATACCAAGCCGTGTCGCAAAAATTTGAATGGGGGATAAGGCATTCGGAGTAAGGATCATTCGAGGACCCAAGCCGCGATATCTTCGGGACTTCGGCTGGAATTTGCTTGCCCAGCTAGAGAAGAATCCAAAATTCATCGGTTGAAGTGCAGGCGTGTGAGATCAATTCGACCTCGCACGTGACACTGGGCTACAGCTACAGCCCCTTGGACGGCGAGGTTGGATACTCTTGTGACGCGCCGATCGGCCATATGCGAAAGTGGGGCGCCTGGTAGTGCTTTGGCAGATATTGGTCGGGTATGGTCGTCTTATTCCCGTCGCGAATCTGCGTATAGTGAGGCGACATAATCTCAACGCCCGCCTGGTTGAACATATCCTGAATATTTTCATGAAGAACGGAATAGGTCACCGCCATCACGTTCGGCTGGGCGGTAAAC
>DATIGH010000098.1:0-2395 GCA_035454845.1 Nitrospira sp. | reverse complement strand
ACCGATTGCTTCGCAATCGATTTCCCGCGACGCGACTTTCACCAAGCGCCCGCTGCATAAGCACTATCTTCTAATCGTCGCTCCTCGCTTACTCGATCCTCTTTTGGGGCAAGGGCTGTTTGATCTCCTACTGCGCGCTTGGACGAGCACCGCCTTTCTGAGAATACGATGGATCCCGTGTGCGCGTTCGGCGAGCAAAGGAGATCAACAGCCCTGAGACCCTCGTTCCCACACCGGGCGGGGTGCGAAGCCGGTTGGGCTGATCGGCGGCAGAACCCGCTGATCACTCATCTGGCTCTTCAATCGGCCCCGCCCATTCCCCTTTGGCGAGCCGCACCTCCTGGTACCCTCCGTCCGGCCACTGGAATTGGCCCGCGCCATCCACTTGGACGATAAATGGATCGGCCTCATGCGCTTCCCCACGATACCAATACCAACCAGGCTCGGCGGGTTTTGCCTTTGTCCACTGATACATCGATGACTTGTCCACTTGGACCTTTAGGACTCCAGCGAGTTGAGGTGTTTCACATACTCCGCTTCTTCCTTAATGTGACGCTGTAACGTGGCTTGAGTGGGCGCTTCACGAACCCTTCCGCGCCAGAAGCCATCCAGTGCCGCATCGATCTCTTCTCGCTCGAGCCCGGTCTCTTCACGTTCTCTCTTCCATTCCAGATAGGCCACGATGGCCCGGGCCTCTTCGCGCGTAAAGACGGCTAACTTGTGCCGTGCATAATCGTGCCACGTCATGGCGCCGTAGCGCCTTGGATTCACGAATCCGGATTTTCCGATCACCTTCTTGAACGTACGTAATCCGACTGGCACCTTGACGCTTCGATCGAAGAACCCATTTGTGAGATGGAACACCGGATCCGCTGTCTGCAACTGACCGTTCACATCTGCGATCAAATAGGCCGGCAGAAAATGACGAAACCCTCCCTCGGAAAAGAAGCTCAGGGCCGTATAGTTCGGATCGAGGAGGGCAGGGTCCATCTGACTCCAATGCCTGCCTCCCTTGAACGGTGCCGTCACTTCGGCCGGTTCGCAGCCCTCGTCACTGCCTTGTAAAAACGCATCGCCGGGATGCTCGGTCTCCTGAAACGCCTGTTGAATTAGTGCAATCAAGCTCTGCTTGTCGAGCATCATCCCGCCATTCCTTCTCGCAAGAGGCTTCTGTTACAGTCTTTTCGCGTCGAGGATGCACCCTAGCATGAACCGTCTGCCAATTGTAGATGTACTGCCTCAGCTCCGCCAAGTTCTGGCCCAGCACAGCAACGCCCTGCTGACTGCGCCGCCCGGCGCCGGTAAAACCACATGCGTGCCTTTGGCATTGCTGGATGCGCCATGGCTGGCTGGAAAAAAACTGCTGCTGTTAGAACCCCGGCGGCTCGCGGCGAAAGCCGCCGCCCATCGCATGGCCGGAACATTGGGCGAATCGGTCGGCGACGTCGTCGGTTATCGCATGAGGTTGGACACCAATGTCGGACCGAGGACGAGAATCGAAGTCGTTACCGAAGGCGTGCTCACCAGGCTGTTGGTCAAGCATCCCGAATTGGAAGATTACGGCGCGATTCTCTTTGACGAATTTCATGAACGGAGCCTCCAGGCGGATACCGGCCTGGCCCTCGCGCTCGAAACCCAACGGCTCGTGCGTCCCGATCTTCGGCTCCTCGTGATGTCCGCCACGTTGGATTGCGGTCCCGTGAGCGATCTGCTCGGTGGGGCGCCGGTGATTTCATGCGAGGGCCGCTTGTTTGCCGTGGAAACGCACTATCTTGACCGTCCGCTGACGGGGCCGCTCCATACGGCCGCCGTCCAATGGATCCGCCGATCATTGGCTCGCGACTCAGGAAGCCTGCTGGTGTTCTTGCCCGGCATGGGGGAAATTCGGCGCGTCGAGCGAGCCTTGCTCGCCGCCGACTTGGGCAGGGACGTGGTGATTGCGCCGCTTCACGGAGATTTGCCTCAAGCGACTCAAGACAGCGCGATTGAACCGGCCATGCCCGGTAAAAGAAAGGTCGTGCTCGCCACGTCCATTGCTGAAACGAGTGTGACGATCGACGGCGTTCGGGTCGTGATCGATGCAGGACAGCTGCGTGCGCCGCGATTTGATCCCCGCTCAGGCTTGACCCGGCTCGAGACCACCCGGGTCACACAGGACTCGGCTGACCAGCGGAGAGGTCGGGCCGGCAGGCTGGAACCCGGCATCTGTTATCGGCTCTGGACCCACCAGGAGCACCAGGCGCTCACGCCTCGACGCTCCCCGGAAATTGTCGACGCCGATTTATGTTCGTTACTGCTCGATCTTGCTCAGTGGGGGGTATCAGATCCCTGGGAGTTATCATGGCTCACCCCGCCACCATCCGGCACTGTCGGGCAGGCCCGAGAGCTCCTCACC
>DATIGH010000097.1:0-2650 GCA_035454845.1 Nitrospira sp. | reverse complement strand
GCCGGTTCATGAGAATGAGTCCCTTCGCATCCGCGGTGTCGTGGTGACGGACGAAAAGGATCCGAAGGGCACTCCCGTGATCTACGCGGATGCCATCGACCGCATCACGTCATCGCACTAAGGTTCGTCTCACCGCTTTTTGAACGGACGTCACATCGGCAACACGCAGTACCATAGGTGTGAGATGCCCGACCGCCATTCCTCCGCCATCGTGCTCGGGGCCAGCATGAGCGGATTGCTGACCGCCCGGGCTGTGAGCCGCCACTTCGACAAGGTGATCGTCGTCGAGCGCGATGTGTTGCCGGATGGCGAAGCACTGCGCAAGGGGGTCCCGCAAGCGGCCCATGCGCATGGCCTGCTGGCGAGCGGGTATCAGGTCATGGACGAGTATTTCCCAGGCATGATGGATGAGCTCGAAGCAGGAGGCGCCCCCCGTGGCGATGTCACGGGAGATTTTCTCTGGTTCCAATATGGTCACTGGAAATTGCGTCACCCTTGCGGTCTTCGTGGCATCACGGTGAGCCGGCCCTGTTTGGAGGCTAGGATCCGCCGTCGCATCAAAGCCATTGCGAACGTGACGTTCGTCGAGGGGGTCGAAGGATGTACTCCACTTTTTGATCGGGCGGCGAGCCGGGTCATGGGGTTGAGCGTGCGGTATCGAGAGAGCAATCGGGAGCAGACGCTCAGCGCGGATTTGGTGATCGATGCGAGCGGCAGAGCGTCTCATTCACCCAAGTGGCTGGAAGAATGGGGCTTCGGCTCTCCGGAAGAGATTTGCGTGAAAGTTCATGTGGGGTATGCCACCCGGACATTCGAACGACGCCCGGGGGACTTTTTCAACTCCATCGGCGGGTTGATTTCGGGGACACCGCCCGCCAGCGCGCGCTATGGCGCCGTCCTGGCGGCCGAAGGCAATCGATGGATTGTCACGCTCGTGGGCAGTGTCCGCGACTACCCGCCGACGACCGAGCCGGAGTGGACGGCGTTTGCCGCGACTCTGCCGGTATCTGCGGTCCACGACCTGGTCACGTCGGCCCGGCCGCTCACCGAGGTTGCAGGTTACCGTTTTCCTGCGAACCAGCGGCGGCACTACGAGCGCATGAAGTGGTTTCCGAAAGGCTACCTGGTCATCGGGGACGCAGTGTGCAGCTTCAATCCCATTTATGGGCAGGGCATGTCCGTGGCCGCAACGGAGGCGAAGGCGCTGGATGAGTGTTTGGCGGAAGGGATGGAGGGCCTCGCCCCTCGCTTCTATGCGCGAATCCGACGGATCGTCGATATTCCCTGGACAATTGCGACCGGGGAGGATTTCCGCTTTCCCCAAGTTGAAGGGGCACGCCCAATCGGCTCTGTGCTCATCAATCGATACCTCGAGCAGGTGCACGAGGCGGCGTCCCGTGACCGAGTGGTCTGCCGCAAGTTCTTCGACGTCCTCAATCTGCTGGCCCCACCCCCCAGCTTGATGGCGCCGCACGTCCTGGGGCGGGTTCTGCTGCGCTCGGTGTTGAAAGACCGCACTGCCTGAAGGCCGTCATCTCACGATTCGTTCTTGCCACGGGCTGTGCGTACATAGGTGGCGTAGTCTGCGACGATGGTCTCTAACGTCTTCTTCACCATTTCCACTATTCTCTCCTTTGGCCCGTAGCCGAGACTGGCAGACTGCCAGTGCCGGGGCTCATCCATAGACCCCCCGACACATTGCACATGGAGGGCGATCGGATAGCGGCTGCCCACCGTCCATGCTTCACATTCGAACAGCCCGATCTCCCACGTTTCGTACGTCTTGTCGAAGGCAAAATCGCTTTGGAGAAACGCAAAATTTTGCAGGAACTTTTTTTCGAGGACGTTCACGAGTGCGCCGCTGTCGAGACCAATGTCTTCGGCCGTACCTCTCAACCGTATTCTTGGTTCTGCGAATCGTTGGATATTGCGGGCTGGGCGGTCTTCAGTTTCTTGGCGAGCGTCCTTGGAGGGTTCTGCTCGGGCCTCGTCCCGTGCGACGATGGTCAGGAACGCCCCGGATCGCGATTGCACCGCTGTCCATTCGCCGCCGGAGAGCGACGGAAACGGCTGATCGAAACTGGGCACCGGATAGAATACAATCAGGATGAGAAGAGCGTAATGAAGGGATAACAACGTTCTCATCGGAGCATCAGGACAGTGGGCCTTGCATAATCCCTACCATAGGCGGCGTGATTCTCCAACCTTTTCCCTTTTGGAACATTCGACCGGTTGCTGTGATGAAGTGTGTGTTGGCGGTCCTGCAGGCCATGTTGATAACTACGCAGGCAGCAGGTGACGAGCGAAGGGACTGCGGCTGAAACACAGGATGCGATTGCCGGTCAATCCCACGGACCGCTTTTGGGCCGTTGGTCTGGGCAGCTGAAACGCGTGTTAGTAACGAACGCGTGTTAGTAACGATAGACAGCTGCGAGCAACTGTCCCCCAGGAACGTCCTCTGGCTTAACGCCATAAACGGTGCCGTCGTGCCGGAGCGTCTGCGCCGTGGGTTTCCCATGACATGATAGGGAATCGAGGGGTTGCTGCCATCTGGTGCAGTCCCTAAGGCTGGGCTTCCTCCGCCTTCCCCTCCGGTTTCTGTACAAGATTGTACGAAGTTGTACGTATACGTAGTTTCACCCCTGGCGAG
>DATIGH010000096.1:0-3384 GCA_035454845.1 Nitrospira sp. | reverse complement strand
CGCATGCCGACGGCGAGGGCGACCAGGACCGCGCCGGCAGCCATCGAAAAAACCACCAGCGTGACCGCGCTCAATTCAAAATGCGTTGACGAGCCGGTGTGAACGGTGATGGTGCCGGGGTTGAGCTCACGAAAATAACTGTAGATGAAGATGCCAGCACTGATCAGGAAAATCGTGGTGAGCAGCCTGATCATCGCGCTACGCTCGTCTGGCGGTGTGTACTCTCGTTCTGGGGACCGGTTTCGACGCAGCCATCGGCGGCGATGCGTATCCCGGAATAGGGACCCGCTTCGCGTCCGCCCACAAGCGCTCCAATCCGTAGTAATGACGGGCGTCCTGTCGAAAGATATGGACAACTACGTCGCCGAAATCCATGAGCACCCACTGCGAGGACGCCTTTCCTTCGATGCTCAATGCGCCGGAGCCTGATTGAGACAATGCACCATCGACATGATCGGCGATCGCTCTGGTTTGCCGATCCGACTCAGCGGACCCCAGCACGAGATAATCGGCGACGGAGGTCAGTTTTGCAACGTAGAGGATGAGGACGTCCGTGGCCTTTTTGTCGAGCATGGCCCTCGCGACGGCTAGGGCTGTGGCCTTCGATGTTCGTGCGATCGGCGTCCTCTTAGTAGATATGATGTTGAAGTATATAGGATTCCACCGTAGGCGGCAACAGATTTGCCGCGGAACCCCCCCGCGCGAGCCTTGCACGGATGTCGGAGGCCGATACGTTGCTGGGAGGCAATCGAAGGCAGATGAGCGATTGCGCTCCGACCGAAACGTCCAGCCGCACGCTGCGGCCCGCATCGAGGTCCACGAGCGAGGCTTGGGGAAGGCGGGGAATCAGGGGCAAGGCGGCGAGCGCCTGAAACGACAGCCCGGGTCGTGAAAGGACGACAAAGGAGCAGAGGGACAGCAGGGTTTCGGGGTCTCGCCAGGTCGGGATCTCCAGGAAGGCGTCCAATCCGATGAGGAAGTAAAGCTGAGTCTCGGGGCCAAATTGCTCTTGGAGAATCCTGACCGTATCGATTGAATACGATTTCCCGGCTCGGCGCACATCGACGTCGGAGACAGACAGAGAAGGATCCGAGGCAATGGCCAAACGGACCATTTCGTAGCGGGCCCCGGCAGAGGCGAGGGCTTCATGCGGCTTGTGCGGAGGATCGCCCGTGGGAATGAAGACGACGCGCTCGAGTGCCAGCGCGTCGCGCGTCTGGCGCGCGATTGCCAAATGCCCGTTGTGAACGGGGTTGAATGTTCCCCCTAAGAGGCCGACGCGCGAGGGCACTCACGCCTCACAACGCAAAAAGCGGTTCACAGGATGACCAGATTGTCGCGATGAATGACTTCTTCGTATTCCTGGGGGCCAAGACGTTGCTGAATTTCGGCCGTCTTGAGGCCCTTGATCTTCACCAACGTCTCCGACGAACAGTTCACCAGTCCCTTGGCGAACTCCTTGCCGTCAGGATCAAGACAGCTGATCGGATCACCGGCCTCGAACGAGCCGGTGACGGTGACAATACCGGACGCCAGAAGACTCTTACCGCGTTTCGTCAGCGCCTCCACGGCGCCTTGATCCACAGATATTGTGCCGCGTGCCCGCAAGGTATAGCCGATCCAGTGCTTCCGGCTGTTCATCCGGCGGGCTTTGGCGAGAAACAGACTCCCTCCAGGATTGGTACCGGAGAGGATCTGTGGCAGGAGTCCTGCTGTCTGGCCGTTTACGATTAGGGTCGCCACACCATAGTCGCCCACTTTTTTTGCAGCTCGAACCTTGGTTGCCATGCCGCCCGTGCTCCCGAACGTCGTCGAGACACCGGCGCGTCGTTCGATGTCTTCGGTGATCTCTGAAATCAAGGGGATGAGCTCAGCCGAGGGGTTTTTCCGAGGGTCTTCCGTAAAGAGTCCGTCGATATCGGATAAGATGACGAGCAGGTCGGCGTCGACCAGATGGGCCACTTCAGCGGCCAATGTATCGTTGTCGCCGACGCGAATCTCATCCACGGCCACCGTGTCATTTTCATTGATGATCGGAATAACCTGAAACTCGATCAACGCTGTCAGCGTGTGCCTGGCGTTCAAGAATCGGCGTCGGTCGGCCAAGTCCTGATGGGTAAGAAGAATCTGCGCCACCTGGATCCCGAGGCGCTCAAAAGACTTTTCATAGGCCCACATCAACCGGCTTTGTCCGACTGCCGCCGCAGCCTGTTTCACCGGAAGACTCTTCGGATATTCTTTGAGAGAAAGTTTCTTGATGCCGGAAACGATCGCCCCCGACGACACAACCAACACTTCTCGGCCTGCCGACCGGAGCGCAGCGAGGTCCTCCGCCAGACGATCGATGCGTTCGGGTTCCAGTCCAGCTTCCCGGGAGGAGACGAGACTGCTCCCAATTTTCACGACGATCCGCTTGGCCTGCTTTAGGACTTCGCTTCGCATGCCGTTGCCCGGAGCTGTTCGATGCGTTGACCGACATACGTTATCAGTTCCGATAGGCCGGCTCTGGTGGCAGACGAGATCGACAAAAAAGGAAGATTCTGACGATGGCAGTAGTCCTGAAGCGCTGCGAGCCGGTGCCCCTCCCCGGCGGCGTCAATCTTGGTGGCGACGACGGCGAATGGACGCTTGGCCAGGGCCGTATCATACGCGGTCAGTTCCTCGCGCATAATCTCAAAACTCGCCACGGGGTCTTGCACCGCTGATTCAGAGACATCGATCAAGTGGAGCAGCAGAGAAGTGCGTTCGACATGGCGAAGAAACTGCATGCCCAAGCCCTTGCCTTCGTGCGCTCCTTCAATCAGTCCGGGGATGTCGGCGACGACGAAACTGCGGTCTTCGGCATACCGCACGACCCCAAGATTCGGCACGAGGGTGGTGAAGGGATACTCTGCGATCTTGGGCCGTGCTGCCGAAATCGAGGCGATCAAGGTCGACTTGCCAGCATTGGGAAATCCGACAAGGCCGACGTCGGCGAGCAGCTTGAGTTCCAGCCTGAGTTCGTGTTCCTCACCCTCCGTGCCGCGCTCAAACTGAGTCGGTACGCGGTTCGTGGAGGTCGCAAAGTGGCTGTTGCCTCGCCCGCCTTTGCCGCCACGTGCGACCGTCACCGAGTCCCCGTCCGACACTAAATCTGCGAAAAGGTGACCCGTATGAAGGTCATAGATGGCGGTTCCGACGGGCAACAGGACCTGAACGGATTTTCCCCTTCGCCCGGTGCAATTGGACCCGCTTCCTGGCTTCCCGTCTTCCGCTTCATAATGGCGTTGATACCGAAGGTCGAGCAGCGTTGTCAGTCGTTGCGAAGCCGTGAAGATCACATCGCCCCCGTCGCCGCCGTCGCCGCCGTCCGGGCCGCCGCGTGGGACGAACATCTCGCGTCGG